>JBBSJX010000485.1:0-3066 GCA_038256825.1 Chitinophagales bacterium | reverse complement strand
AGGCAAAAAAAGAAATGCACCGGCAAGTCTTTTTACAACCAGCAAAGAAGAGTTATTGTTCGACAAGGAAATCAATGTAATTGTTGAAGTAATTGACGACTCCGAAGCAGCTTTTGAAATTATTAGTTTTGCCCTTAACAATGGCAAGGCAGTGGTGAGTGCAAGCAAAAAAATGATTGCCGAGCATTTGCCTGAAATTTTACAGTTGCAAACCACCACAGGAATGCCGTTTTTATGCGAAGCTGCTGCCTGCGCCAGTATACCGGTAATCCGTAACCTGGAAGAGTATTATGATAATGACTTGTTGCATTCCATCCAGGCAATTGTAAATGGTTCAACCAACTTCATCCTTACCAAAATGTTTGAGGATAAACTAAACTTCAAACAGGCTTTAATGCTGGCTCAGCAAATGGGTTTTGCTGAAAGTAATCCCATATTGGATGTGGAGGGTTTTGATGCGGTAAACAAATGGAGCCTTTTATTAACCCATGCTTATGGCATATTGGAACATCCTGATAATATTTTGTTTACAGGAATTCAAAATATTCAATTGGCCGATGCTACCGTAGCAAAGGAGAAGCACATGGATATTAAGCTTGTTGCGCAGGCCAAAAAGTTACATAATGGCAAGGTTGCTGCATTTGTTTTACCACAGTTTGTAAAACACGATGACCACCTGGCTTTTGTAAAAAATGAATACAATGGGGTAGTAATTGAAAGTGGGTTTGCAGATAAACAATTTTTTTATGGAAAGGGTGCCGGCAGTTTTCCCACTGCATCTGCTGTGTTGAGCGATTTGTCGGCCTTAAGATACGATTACCGGTATGAGTACAAAAAATTGTATCACCACAAACCGCACGAACTTACCAATGAATTTTATTTAAAGGTTTACCTGAGTTTTGATGACTGGAAATATATACCAAGAGAAAAACTAGAGTGGATTGAAGAGTGGCATGCTGATGCGGAACGAAAATACCTTGTTGGGGTCATCAGCTTTAAGGAGTTGCAGGAAAACAAATGGTGGAAGGAAAATAACACCTCCCTTATTTTAGCTGCTGAGCCCATTATTGAAAATATGGATATTATAAAACTCAAAAAAAGAAGCCTGGAACTTGCAGGCCTGGTATAAATTATTAAAGTATGTTTTGTATTTGTTTAATGGCCCTGCAATTTGCGGGGCCTTTGCGTTTGTGATAAACAATCTATTAAGTTTGCCGACAAATATTGGGTGGACTTTGCCGGAAACATTTTTACGAAATTTATCGGGTTACCTTTGACATTTAAAATTTGGTCATGAGAGAATTGTCTGTTGTTATTACCGTAATGAACGAGGAGGAGAATATTGCTCCTATGGTGGATGCGGTAAGCAGTGCTTTAGCCGAGATTGATTATGAACTGATTTTTGTGGACGACGGCTCAACCGATGCCACCCGCAAAAATATTAAAGCCATGGTAAACGAAAGAACGCTGCTTGTTGAGTTACGCAAAAATTATGGACAAAGTACTGCAATGACAGCGGGAATTGATTTCACCAGCGGCCGGTATGTTGCTTTATTGGATGGCGATCTTCAAAACGATCCAACCGATATTCCTGCCATGCTGCAGTTGATGAAAGATGAAGATTGGGACGTGGTGGCCGGTAACAGGAAGAACAGGAAAGATGGTTTTATACTCAGAAAAATTCCCAGTAAAATTGCAAACTACCTTATTCGCCGGTGGACCAAAGTTTACATTAAGGATTATGGTTGTACCCTGAAAATATTTAAAAGAGAAATAGCCGAAGACCTTGGACTGTATGGAGAATTACACCGCTTTATACCGGTGCTGGCAGCCATGCAGGGTGCACGCATTACACAAGTTGATGTAAAGCATCATGCCCGCCGCTTTGGCCAGTCAAAATATGGCCTGGGCCGTACTTTCAGGGTAATGAGCGACCTGGTAACCATGGTGTTTTTTAGAAGGTATATCCAAAAACCCATGCACCTTTTTGGCACTATGGGTTTTGTAAGTTTGTTCTTTGGTATCCTCATTAATTTATACCTGTTTATATTAAAACTCATGGGTCACGATATTTGGGGAAAACCTATTTTAATATTAGGATTGATCTTTTTATTGGGGGGCATCCAGTTAATAACTATAGGCATTCTTGCCGAAATTAATGTGCGTACTTATTTTGAATCCTCTAATAAGAAAACCTACCAGGTTCGGAAAGTTTTTGGTGGAAGCGCCCAAAATATTGCAGCGGATATTGCGGTTACCAAGCAGGCTTTTAAAACCACCGCGCAAACAAAATAAAAGTACTTAACCTTTGAAATCAGACGACGCCTTAGCATTACCACATAATACTTCCGGTAAAAAGGGTAAGAGGTTTTTATTAACCACTATTAAAATACTAATTACGGTTGCCTGTTTATGGTATGTAAGCCGCAAAATCGACTGGACATTAACCTGGCAATTGCTGCAGCGCAGTAATAAGTGGTGGCTGCTTTTTGCAACAGTTTTTTTTACCCTTTCCAAAATAGTTGCTTCCTTTCGGCTCAACATTTATTTTAAAAACATACATTTATTTTTATCGCAGGCAAACAATTTAAGATTGTATTGGCTGGGTATGTTTTACAATCTTTTTTTACCAGGCGGTATTGGTGGGGATGCATATAAAGTAATCCTTCTTAACAGGAAGTTTAAGAACCCCGTTAAAAAATTGTCTTCGTCTGTTTTGCTTGATAGAATAAGTGGAGTAGCGGGTTTAGGCATTTTACTGGCCGTTTATTATTTCCTCATATTTAAAGGTGCTAAGTTTTCGGGGCTGTTAGTGCTTGCAATAGTACCCGGACTTTTGGTTTATTACTTTCTTGTATTAAAAGTTTTTCCCTCGTTTATAAAAAGTTATGGTAGCACTTTATTATTGGGTATTGTTGTACAGTTTTTACAAGTGCTATGTGTGTATTGCCTTATGGCAAGCATAAATATTACGGAACATCATAATCAATTTGTATTGCTTTTCCTTCTATCGTCCATTGTTGCAATTTTGCCCTTTACTATTGGTGGACTTGGCGCAAGGGAAGT
>JBBSJX010000484.1:0-3085 GCA_038256825.1 Chitinophagales bacterium | reverse complement strand
TTCAATTTCGCCGGTGGCGATGTTTAAATTTTTATTGCTCCGCTCATTCACCGTTCCTTGTGCCTGTATCACAAACTCGCGGCCCAGTGGGTTTGCATCCAGCAAGGCGTTTAAACTTTCATTAAACAACAATTGTGTAATGCCGTAACGATCTCTAAGATCAACAAAGGTGATGCTTCCAAATTTGCGAACGGTTTGTACCCAACCTGCAAGGGTAACTTCTTTGTTTACATCGGCAAATCTTAATTCGCCATTAGTGTGCGTACGATACATATAAAAAATCGGTTTATAATTTTGGGTTATGGTGCTGCAAATGAGCTTTAAAAAAAATGCTCAAAATGTTATAGCCTGCTTAAGTGTGCGACGCAACGATGATGCTATGTAACACTAAGGCTGGTATCACAATTCTTTTAAAGCGGGCAAAGATAAGTTATTGAGGTAATTGGATGGTGAAAGCAGTTACTGCCTCATTATAATATTACCAGGGCTTTATTGTTTTTTTGAACCAGGCTTTAGCATCATTTGTCATCATCGTTGCGTCGCACACTTGTACTTTTACAGGGTTATGCAGCAGGCTTATGCATTATGGCTGTTTGCCAATTTTAATTTAAAAATATCGCGGCAACCTCCTGCCAATTGTTAACCCTGTTATGACCCTGCAAAAGTTGATTGTGCGGCGCAGTATAAAGCAATTTTTCGCCTTCGAAAAAATCAAGGTTTTTAAGGTAATCATCAATCATATAATCGCCTTTTATTACGGCTTTACTACCGCAAAAAACAATTTGTTTCCACGACAAAAAAGGGAAATGCTCCGACAACCATTCAAATTTTTCGCCCAACGATTGCGGAAACTCCAGCGCGGAGGAAACAATAAAGACTTCGTATTTTTTATTGAGCGCTTCAATTACTTGCTGGCTATCCTTCATTACCGGAACGGTTCTAAAAAAACCGGGGGTAAACAAAAAGCTCCACAAAACTTTTGGGTCGGGAAAGGCTTCGGGCTCAGGCACACCAATTAAACTGGCAGGGTCAATTATATTACCGGTTTCCCTTGTATACCATGTTTGAAATTGACGGGAAACATCGGCCATTACATTATCCATATCAATTATAATCCGCTTCATATCTTAATAAAAGTGTTTAAAATTAAAGAAGACATGTAGCAACTAACCTTATATTAATTGGTCTACAATAATATTCCATTCTTGCTCTAATGTTGCATCAGGCCTTGTTTTGCCTGCTTTGCTATACCAGTAATCAGCATTAAATATATCTCCTTCTTTATGGTGTAAATAGGCGTGTATCCAAGCCGCATTTTGGGTTTTAACGTGCTGTATGGTTTCGTGTGCGCGGTCCCAATCACCCTTTGCATCGTACCACAAAGCCAGTAAGTAAACCGATAAATTTTCGGGAGGATTATCGGCCAGTAAACTTGCTTTAAATGTTAGTAAGTCCATAGTTTAAAATTAATGATCAATTTAATACTTTAACCAGGTAATCAAAATATGCTATCATAAATACTTATTGCAACAAATCATAAAAATGTAACTATTGCGGCTGGGCATATTACGATTGCTTTTAAAGATTGTAATTATCCAAAACTCAAATTGTAATAATAAGGCACAAATTGTTTTATTTGCTTGTAATTTAAATCAATATATGAGTACATCCCATCTCAGCCGGTCGCTCGGCTTACGCTTAGTAGTAGTTGTTGTTATAGGAAATATTATTGGCTCGGGTGTGTATAAAAAAGTAGCACCCATGTCTGCCGAACTACACTCAAGCGGATGGGTTTTAATTTGCTGGATACTTGCCGGGCTGATTAGTTTGTTTGGTGCGCTCAGCAATGCAGAGGTTGCAGGGTTATTGGCCGACACCGGTGGAGAGTATGCTTATTACAAAAAAATATACAATAAGTTTTTTGCCTTTATGTTTGGCTGGTCGCTTTTTGCAGTAATACAAACGGCTGCTATATCATCACTGGCTTACGTATTTGCCCAATCTTTTCAAAGCATCATTCACCTGCCACCGGTATTTGAATCATTGGCAAAATTTAGTATTGGAGGTATTTTTTATCCCTTTGAAGGGTTCAATGTAAAGCTGGTTGCCATTAGTTTAATTGTTTTGATGACACTGATAAATATGCGTGGCATTAAAGCGGGAGCCGGATTTAGTACGGTTATACTATTACTGGTATTTGCCGGTATAGGAACCATTATATTTTTTGGGTTATCCAGCTCGCAGGTTAATCTGGGGCGTATTAGCATGGAAACCAGTGATGGATCCACCATAACTACCAGTAAAATATTTACGGCTATGCTGGCGGCGTTTTGGGCGTACCAGGGTTGGGCATCCGTAGGTTATGTGGGTGGCGAAATAAAAGATGCCAGGCGCAATATTCCCAGGGGGATTGTAATAGGGGTTTTTACCATTATCACCTTATACATGCTGGTAAATTCAACTTATTTATCATTACTGTCTACCCAGCAGTTAGAAGCAGTTTACACTTCAGGAAACCAGATTGCCGCCATAGAAGTTGTGAAGTCTTTCTGGGGAGTAAAAGGAACCATATTTATATCCATACTAATTCTGGTAACCACATTGGGCTGCACCAATGCTACAATTATGGCAAGCTGCCGCCCTTATTATGCCATGGCAAAGGAAGGCCTCTTTTTTAAACCGGTTGCTAAACTAAATGCAAAACAAGCCCCCGTAAACTCTCTTTTATATCAGGGTACCTGGGCATGCATCTTGGTACTTTCGGGTACTTTTGACCAGCTTACTGATATGATTATTTTTGCCGTATTTATTTTTTATGGTGCTACTACTTTAGGTGTTTTTATTCTACGTAAAAAAATGCCCAATGCGCATCGCCCTTATAAAGTTTGGGGATATCCAATAGTACCGGCATTGGTGGTTATTTTTTGTGTAAGTCTTTTATTTAATACAATTTTCTCACGCCCACGCGAAGCTGGAATTGGTTTGGTTTTAATGCTTACGGGGGTGCCTATGTATTATTTTTTTAAGAAAAATGCTCCCGCTAATCCTCAAAACATAGAATAATGCTGGCCTAAACCCGGAAATT
>JBBSJX010000483.1:0-3090 GCA_038256825.1 Chitinophagales bacterium | reverse complement strand
TAAATACTTAAAGAAAATATTTAAGCCTGAAGTTTGAGTGTATAACTACCAAAACCGGTTAAAACTTTACTGCTCTATCTTAACCCCTTTCCAAAAAGCTACATAACCCGTTATATTTTCAGCAGCGGCTTTTGGCTGTGGATAATACCATACTGCATCATTATTTGTTTCACCATCCACTTCAATGGTGTAGTAGGATGCCTCACCCTTCCAGGGGTATGTAGAATGTTTATCGGAGGATTTTAGAAATTCGTCTTTTACTGAACTTTTAGGAAAATAATGGTTGTTTTCAACTACGATGGTATCGTTACTTTCTGCAATTGTCTGGTTGTTCCAAATAGCTTTCATATAATTTGTTTTTGTGAATGATACTAACAGCCCAAATGAGGTAAAGGTTCAAATGAAACAATGGTTAAAATGATTCACTAACCACAATGTACTAGAGTGAGATCCGCCGGCAGTAGGCCAGGAAGCAACGGCTATTTATTAAAGATTTGCTGTATGTTACATAGAAATGAAAACAGCACTATTTACCCTTTAGCAAATTATGAATGGGGCAAATCGGGCTTTTCGGTAAAGGCAGAAAGATCACTATCTTTTTCAAACTGCGACCGCCTTTTTGGAAGGCTCTCCGGATAATTTTCGCTAACATAAGCCGCCAGTTTTTCGCGGATATGGCAACGCAAATCAAAAGCATCGCTTGAGTTTGCAGCACTCATCAGCGCTCTAACTTCAATGGTTTGTTCGGTGGTATTGGTAACCTGCAAAGCGCTTACCCTGCGATCCCATTGCCTGGTTTGATGTAACAGGCGTTCAAATTCAACCCTTATTTTTTCAACAGGTGCATTGTAATCAAGGTATAAAAAAACAGTTCCGAGAATTTCGGAAGTGTTGCGCGTCCAGTTTTGAAAAGGCTTTTCAAGAAAATAATTAATCGGCAGTATAAGCCGGCGCTGGTCCCATATGCTTAGCACAACATAAGTAAGGTTGATCTCTTCTACTTTACCCCATTCGCCTTCAACCACCAAAACATCATCTATACGTATAGGCTGTGTAATGGCAATTTGAAAGCCTGCCAATAAATTAGCCAGCGAACGTTGGGCTGCAAAACCTACTATGATACCACTGATACCTACACCAGTTAGCAAACCAGTACCAATTTTTCGCAGGCTGTTAAAGCTGAGTAATATGGCACCAATTGAAAGGATAATAATTAATAATATTGCCACTTTGCGAATGAACTGCAACTGTGTTCTTATTTTTCGCTGCCGCAGATTATCTTCCTTTTTAAGGTTGAAGGCATGGTGAACATAATCTTCAATAATTTTAATGACAGAAATTAAAATCCATGTAACGCAAATGATCAGTAGTATGCCTATAGTTTTATCCAGAATATAATAAGCTGTAGCATTCAGCTTCATTATGGGCAGAGAAACGTTTATTAGTACCAGTGGGAGAAATATAATCAGGGGTTTATCCAGCCGGTATAACGATGAATGGAAAAAAGAATAATTAACCTTATCTTTTGAAGACTTGCGCAGCAGCAGGGTGGTGAGCCCTTTAAAAACCAAGCCACTTAAAATTGCAGCAAGCGCAAGAATGGTATTGAATAAATAATAAGGGAGCTTATACAGCCAATCCAAAATATTATCGAACATTATAAAAAGATTATTGGGTGCGGGTAATATTTCCGGAATTATTATCCAGGTTTATTAATGATTGCAGGCAAGTTATAAAACCTTGTTCAAAAACATTGCCATTGCAATAAGGCAATGGCAACAGATAATTAATAATATTTGATTGGTTGGTTTAGTTCAAAACCGATACATCTTTCTCCGTTTCAATTTTGGGTTCTTCCTTTATTTTTTCCCATCCGCCCACAACATTGCGCAAGTTGTGAAACCCTTGTCTTTTCATTAGCGAAATGGCAATCATGCTACGGTAACCACTGGCACAATGAACATAAACGTTATCGTTGTCGTCAATATTAGCCATACTGCCTGGGTCAACCAGGTCGGATAAGGGTACATTTACCGAACCCTTTACATGGCCATCTGCAAATTCCACTTCTTTGCGAACATCAATTACCACCAGGCGGTCGTCAAACGGAATATCCATAGCCAACTCATCCGCTTCTACTTCAATCACCAGGTCAATGGTTTTGCCCGCCTGCAGCCACGCTTCGTAACTGCCCTGCAGGTACCCATCAAATTTTGAAAAACCTACCCGTGATAAGCGTACAATGCTATCTCTTTCTTCACCTTGTTTGGTAATCAACACCAGTGATTTATCAAAAGGCAGCAAGCTACCTGCCCATTCAGCAAACCTTCCATCCAGGCCAATGTTTATGGAACCTGGCACAAAGCCCCTGGCAAAAACTTCAGCATTACGGGTATCTACAGCAATAACATTATCATCCGCCAGTTTTTTACTGAAGGCATTAACATCAAGGGCATTTAATCCTTTCGCTAATACCTCATCTATGCTATCATATCCTTCCTTATTAATTTTTGCATTTGTGTTAAAATAGGTTGGCGGCTCGGTTAACCCCTCAGTTACGGCCTTAATAAATTCCTCTTTTGTTTCAACCTGCAATGCATAATTACTTTGCTTTTGTTCACCAATAGTGCTGGTGGTTTGTGCAGCTAAATTTTTACCGCAACTGCTGCCTGGCCCGTGAGCCGGGTATATAATAACATCATCAGCCAAAGGCAATATTTTATTTTGCAGACTGTCGTACAAAATACCTGCAAGCTCCTGCGTCGACAAATTACCGCTGCTTAAATCCGGACGGCCCACATCACCCACAAACAAAGTGTCGCCGGTAAATATTGCATAGTCTTTACCAGCTTCATCCTTAAGTAAATAACAAGTGCTTTCAATGGTATGTCCGGGAGTATGCAAAGCCTTTATGGTTACTTTTCCAATGGTAAATGCTTCGCCATCCATTGCTTTATGAATAGGAAAACCGGCCTCCGTTTTGGGACCAAAAACTATAGGAGCGCCGGTAACTTTAGCCAGGTCAACATGGCCACTCACAAAATCCGCATGAAAATGTGTTTCAAAAATATATTTAATAGTTGCGTTTCG
>JBBSJX010000482.1:0-3101 GCA_038256825.1 Chitinophagales bacterium | reverse complement strand
GCCCAATTTTGCGGCCCGCTTTCCCCGTTCTTCTTTTTGAAAAACAAGTTCCGTGTTGGCAAAGATCAATTCATCAGACTTATATTACTTTTCCATTTTTTTTTGCAGTAAGGCATTTTTCAATAGCCGGAAATAATTACCAGGTAACCGGTTATTGAATTAATAATTTTTTCTCAAAAAAAGTTAGATGGTTATTGAAATACAAGAATGAAACAGGACGGATTACTTTATTTATTCTTGAGTCGGTACCAGGGTTGCAGAATATTTGCCGGATTAAATTTCTTTAAACACCTGGTAATTAACACAAGGTAGTTTTAATAAAGAACTAAATGGGTCTAATTCGTTAAATACAACAATTATAGAAAAAATACTACAATGTTTGCAATCACTAAAACGAACATACCATCAATAGTAAAAGCGAAGTGATGGAAGGCCGCTTTGTGCACAACAATAGTTTTGGCCCATGCGGGTTGAGTTATTATTAAAGCAACAAACAAGATTTGTGATGTGCATGTAATGATCGCAGAACCGGGCAGTTATGCCGCAGCATGTAAAAATGCCGGCGCCCATGGTACATGAAAACGAAAAAAGGGAAATAAATTAATTACTACAGCAGGTCGGTTTTATTAATGTAATTAATGAGTGAGGCTGTATTTCTTAAATCCAGTTTTTTAAGGATATTCCGCCGGTGTACTTCTACGGTTCGTGCTGAAATATTTAGTGCAACCCCTATTTCATTGGACGAATCGCCGTCTCTGATCATGCTGATGATTTCTTTTTCACGGATTGAAAGATGCTGAACCCCGGGCATATCGGGATCCCCGTGAATTACCTGCGAAGCCAGCAAATCTTTAACTTCCGTGCAAAGATATTTTTTACCTTGCATTACGGCTTCAATGGCTTCCAGCATTTCCGTTCCGGATGAGTTTTTGGTAACATAACCGGCTGCACCTAACTGCATCATTTTTTTTACGTAGGCCAATTCGTTATGGCTGGTAGCTGCTATTATACGTGTACCGGGCGAAATTTTGCGCAGTTTTGGTACCGCATCTATACCAGATGAACCCTGCAGGTTTATATCAAGTATTAAAACATCCGGCCTCAGCTCGGTAACTTTAGCAATAGCAGTTTCTACATCCCCGGCTTCACCAACTATCGTTATTCCTTGCTCACTACTTAAAAGCCTTACCCACGTTTCACGTAAAAGCTTATGATCGTCAACTATCATAACACGAATACTGTCCTGTTTCATAACCATTAATTAAATTACCACAGCCACAAAAATAACAAAAAGATTAGCTAAACCTATTTGTATGTTGTAGACAACATCTGCACGTATGTAGGTAATAAAACGGCACAGCTACGTAATTACACGTAATTATTCCACAACCACGCTGCCAGGCATAATAAATACAAACTAACTATAGTTTCTTATTCATTGAGTAAGAATTAACAAAAAGCACCAACTGAATCTGAAGACCAATAATTAAATTTTTAAAAATAAATCATGAAAAAAATTTACTCGCTCACACTTTTTATTTTCGTGTGTGTACAGGCAATAGCCCAACAGGTTGGCATTAATACAACAGGCGCCCTGCCCGATATAAAGGCAATGCTTGATATAGCCTCTATAAAAAGTGGATTACTCATACCACGCATGACAACGGTACAAAGGGATTCTATTGCTACTCCCCCTAATGGGTTACAGGTGTACAACATCATTACCAACACCCTGGATATTTATAGAAACAGCCGCTGGGAGGCAGTGACATTTACAAGTGCAACTTCAAACCAGGTGTACGTTTATTCATTAGCCGACCTGCCTGCCCCATCTTCGGGGGAGATAGTATTGAATGCTGCTAAAAACTATGATTTTTCAGGGTACATTGACATTTCGCCTAATTATATTAACCTAAACGGAGCGGGTATAAAGGGAAATGATCCAAGTAAGGATATCATTGTGTCTTCAGTAAGCGGTGCAGTTTTACGCAGTACCGATTTGAGCGTTCTCATACAATCATTAACTGTATTACCTGCAAGTGCTAATACAAAAGCTTACGATTTTTCTGATGCAACGGGAACCTTTTTCTGTACCTTTCTTGCAGCTGCAGTGGCGGAAGCTGGAATACCGAGTTTGGGTGTAGGACAAATCAGCGGTTTTAAAGCGATAACGTTTATCAACTCTTTTTGGGACTGCAAAGATGGATTGAAAATAACGGGCAATGTGGGCAGGTTTGCCGCATCGCTCAATTACTTTACAGGTATTAGTGCCGGGTCAGCTATTGAATTCCTTTCGGGACTTACAATTGATGATATTGATATTTCGAATAACTACTTTATTTATACCGGGCAAACCGGGGTAAAAGTTACTGCAGGCGCCACGATCAACAGGGGCAAAATGACAACCAATATGTTCCGTGGAGTAGGAACTTATATCAGTGGCTTTGATTCATATACACCCGAATGGGAGATGCGTCAAAATACATTCATACCAAATTCCAGAGCCGACGTTGCTATATATATGAATGACAACAATACGGCTACGTCGTTGCCGGTGGTTAGTACATTTTATAAAATCTGTGGCTCCACTACAACGATTAAAGAGCGACGCTTTACTACACTTAACAATAAAGTCACTTATAACGGCAAGGAAAACATAACCTCTAAAATTTTAGTAATTATTGGCGCAAAATCTCCAGCTAATAATGCAGATTTTTCTATAGCCATTGCCAAAAACGGGGTTATCATACCAACGCCGAACGGTTCCATTGCTCCTTCAACAAATAACCAGAGCTTTCAATTAACATTGGCTACAGAAGTTGACATTGCGACAAATGACTACCTGGAAGTTTTTATAAGAACAAATAATAGTAATGCAACTACCATAACGATAGCAGACATGCAATTTAGGGTTACTGACTAAACAACAGAACTTTCGACAGCTAAAATCATTTTTAAACCCATTGATTATTTTAATTAAGAAATTGCTGGTTATTGGTATTTTTTTATTACGCACTAATAAAAGATGCCGGTTGATATACCGATGAAAGGTTTGATTCTTTTTTTTTATAAAAAAAAGAACAGAACAAGTTCGCAACACT
>JBBSJX010000481.1:0-3102 GCA_038256825.1 Chitinophagales bacterium | reverse complement strand
CTGCGCTAAAAGAACGTGTGAATACAATCCATACGACAGTAAAAAGAATTGCGCAGGAGAGGGAAAGCAGTACATGGAATTTATTGTAAAAACATTAAAACCGTATATCGATTCCAAGTATAGAACCTTATACGGTCCTTCTCACACGTTTATTGCAGGAAGCAGTATGGGTGGATTAATTAGCATGTATGCCATTTTAAAGTATCCCGAAGTATTTGGCGGCACCGGTATTTTTTCACCATCTTTTTGGATTGCACCTGAAATTTATGATGAAGCCATAAAGGCAACTTTACCTGGTATAACGCATAAATTTTATTTTTATGCAGGTGGAAAAGAAGGGGACCTAATGGTGCCTGATATGAAAAAAATGGCCAAAATAATTGAAGGCAAAGGTGCTTACAATATACTAACACTGGTATCGCCGCTGGGCAAACACAACGAAGCCACCTGGAGACGGGAGTTTGTTGATTTTTATAAATTTATTATGCAATAATTCCATTAGCAAAATTTGAAAAAATTAATATTGATTGGGATGTTGGGTATAGCATCTCTTGCACAGGGGCAGGATCTTTTATTTGCCCGGAAGATAGTTGATACCCTTACTTCAAAATATTTTTGGGGCAGGGGTTACACTAATGATGGAATGGCAAAAGCAGCCCATTATCTTTCTGAACAATTCAAGGCATTCGGTCTTCAACCATTTAAGGGTAAATCTTATTTGCAATCCTTTACTTACCCGGTAAATACCTTTCCTGGCAAAATGGAAATTACTGTTAATGGTAAGAAACTACTACCGGGTAAAGATTTTATTGTTAGCCCCGATAGCAGGGTTTTTAAAGGTGAGGTTGAATTGGTAAAAAAAGACAGCACCCATTATATTAATGCGGAAAATAGGGTAGTGGTTTCGTTAGAAAATAAATTGACGTGGAGTGTTGCTGCCGAAGCAGAAGATTTTACCACCATAAAACTGGACCGGCAATCAATTGATCGCGATCCCAGGTTGATAAAAATTAATATTGAAAATAAAATTATAAATGCTTTTAAGGCAAGTAATGTTTGCGGTTATGTAAAAGGAACGCTGCAACCAGATAGCCTGGTAGTTTTTACAGCCCATTACGATCATTTGGGTGGTATGGGGGCAGACACCTATTTTGCCGGAGCAAATGATAACGCCAGTGGGATTTCTTTGTTACTGGGGCTGGCAAAGCACTATGCTGAAAATCCCCCGCGCTATTCGGTTGTGTTTATCTGCTTCGCAGGAGAAGAAGCGGGATTACTGGGTTCAAAATATTTTACGGAACATCCCCTTATTCCTTTACAAAAAATACGTTTTCTGACCAATGTAGATTTGGTAGGGACGGGAGTGGAAGGTATAACCGTAGTAAATGCTACCGAGTTTGCTAAGGAGTTTGAATGGCTGAAACAGATTAATGCAGAACATCAGTTATTGGCGAAAATAAATGCACGTACCAAGGCAGCTAACAGCGATCATTACTGGTTTACCGAAAAAGGCGTACCTGCTTTTTTTATTTATACCCTTGGCGGTATTAAAGCCTACCACGATGTTTTTGACAAGGCCGCTACGCTGCCGCTGAATGAATACGAGGACCTGCTTAAATTGATTGTGGGGTTTAATAAAAAGTTGATGGGAGAGTAGAGCTGGTAGCCGCTAGCGAACAGCCAATAGCCAACAGCCCGGGGCTTTCTCTCTTCTGCCTTCAGCACCAGGGCTTTTGCTCTTTATTCCTTTTAGTGTTAGGTCTGAACCAAACCGCATTGTTGCTACGAAACATCCGTTGCAATCAGGTAATGGCCAGGGTAATTTTAGGCTGTAACAGGCACCGGCAATTTTTGTCCTGCTTGTGTTATCTACTTTTAACCTTGCTTACAGCAGGAACCTCAGCATTCACCGGTAGGTCTCTTGCCAATACTAAAGCTACCCCATTGCGACAAAACAAGAAAAAATTAAAGGTGCAATTTTATTTGGTAGGTAAATTATAGAGCTGCATAGAAACTTTACAGGTTATTAAATATGGCAAACTGAACAATCGAAGTTTAATTGGGTACTAAACGCCTCAATTTTCATATAACGCATGTACCATGATTAAAGAGTGTTAGCTGCCAATAATGATTGTTTTAATTAAGGGGCACGTTTATTGGTCCATTATGAAAAAGTTATAAATAAAAAACCAATGAAACAATTTCACCCCCAATTTAAAAATTTTAGTACGCCAAAGAAATACCTGCTGTTGTCAATGGCGGTTATATCATCAATTGTAGGTTTTTCTCAACCCCCGGCAGTTGCACCCGTTTTAGGTCACGCAGCTTCCTTTGGTGTTTTTAGTGGCTCAGGAGGCGTTACTAATCAAGGTATTAATACTATCATTCATGGAAGTCTTGGTACCACTTCTGCATCTACAACAATTACTGGTTTTAGAGATGGCGTTACCAATACTCCTTATTCCACATCAGGAGGAAGTAATGTTGGGAATGCTACAGGAGGAATTTTTACCAATGTACCTGCACCGGGTGACGCTGTAAGTTTTGCTTTTGCCAGCCAAACAGCTGCTGATATTCTTGCAGCATATAACAGTATTTCACCTGCTGCTCAACCAGGTGGCATCGATCCTGGTGCTGGTGAGCTAGGTGGTTTAACCCTAACGCCCGGAGTTTACAAATCAGTAACTTTTGGTATTACCGGCGTAGATCTTACACTTGATGCCCAGGGAGATCCTAATGCAGTGTGGGTATTTCAAACTTCTGCTGCACTAACAGTTGGTATGCCGGGAGCACCAAGAAGTGTTATTATGACCAATGGTGGTTTAGCGAGAAATGTATATTGGTATGTAGGTAGTGGGGCAACCATCAATGGAGCAGGAGGTGGTTCTATGGCAGGTACTATTATTTCGTCTGCCGCGATAACCTTCTCAACATCAGGCAATGCCGCACAAACAGTATTAAATGGTAGAGCGTTGTGTTTAAATGCGGGTATTACCATGGTTAACACAACGGTGAATGCCTGCGATACCTGGACAGGTTTAACCAGTAATGTTTGGACAACCGCAACCAATTGGTCAAGAGGTTCAGTGCCTATTAGTTCCG
>JBBSJX010000480.1:0-3106 GCA_038256825.1 Chitinophagales bacterium | reverse complement strand
TGGTTTACATGGCGTCATCGTTGTGTCACTCACTTGTACCGTATCTGTTTTGGCAGCAGGCCACAACTAAAGTAAGTTAACCATTGTTAAATACACTTATGTTAGTACTGCTGCAATATGTTGTGCGGTACAAGTGAGTGACACAACGATGTTGATTAAAGGCCAAATGCCGGTAACCAAATATTTTTTTTACACCATTGTCGCATACTTTTTTTTAAAAATTTATTACATAAAATTTCCTCAAAATGAGTGGTAAAAGCAGGGTAGCTATTTCGCTTCCTGTACAATGCAATACTTTTGCGCAAATATTTTTTTGAATGAAAATCTGGCTCATACTTTTAACCGCCTGTGTTACCATTACCAGTTGCAGTCCTAATAATGTTGTAATAGACGAAAACCTGGGAAAACTTTTTAAGGAAAACGGCGTAACCGGAACCTTTGGAATATTTGACAACGGCCAGGGAGATTTTACGGTTTATAACCTCAACCGTTTTAAAGACAGCGCTTATTTACCTGCTTCTACCTTTAAAATAGTAAACTCACTTATTGGTATTGAAACAGGGCGCATAGTTGATGAAAATATGATTATTAAATGGGATGGTGTGGTTCGTTACTATCCCAATGGCGATACTGCAAAAGAATGGAACCGCGATTTAACAATGGCCAAGGCTTTTGAATATTCTAGTTTTCCATATTACCAGCAAGTGGCGCGTTTAATAGGAAAAGATACCATGCAACATTACCTGGATACATTGGGTTATGGCTCTCGTTATAACAAAGCTGTAATAAAAGATGTGGATCAGTTTTGGGTGAATAATTCAGTAAAAGTTACTGCCGACGAACAACTTGGCCTTGCAAAAAAATTGTTTTTCGATCAGTTGCCTTTTCAAAAAAGAAGCCAGCGCATTGTTAAGCAGGCCATGTTGCGTGAAAGTAATTCCAACTACCAACTTAGTTATAAAACCGGTTGGGGTTTTAGCGAAAATGGAAACGCCATTGGCTGGGTAGTGGGCTGGATTGTTGAAAACAACCATCCTTATCCTTTTGTTTTAAATGTTGAGGGGCCTCCTAATACTGATATGGCAACAGTAAGAACCAATATTGTAGTGGGTGCTTTAAAGCAATTGGGCTTTTTGGAAGGGAAAAAATAATTTGGAAACAGGGTGGTAAAATCTATTCGCATTTATTTGGTAAAACAGGTGTACAGTATGGAATAATTATTGGTTATACCCTGTAAAAAACATAAGCACCAATAAATAAACTGAACCATTGATGATGTTTGAGCATATTGAAATTTTTATTGGACTACTAGTGCTGGTGCCTCTGGCTTTGTTGTTTTTTTATGTTTTAAAGTGGAAACAAAAAGTAAAAAAACATATGGGCGATGAGGAATTGGTGGATCGCCTGACGCAGAATTTTTCTTCCAAAAATTACAGGTATAAATTTTACCTGTTGGTTGGGGCCGTGGTGTTGTGCATTATTGCTGCAACAAACCTTCGTTCGCCCAAAGCGGGCGGTGGTGGCAAGCGTTCGGGTATTGACGTGATGGTAGCGCTGGATGTAAGCAATAGTATGCTTGCACAGGACATTAAACCCAATAGACTGGAAAGAGCAAAACAAGTACTGGGTAGGCTGGTGGAGCAAATGGGGGATAACCGGATGGGGCTGGTGGTTTTTGCAGGGCAGGCTTATTTGCAGATGCCGCTAACGGCTGATTTGTCGGCGGCTAAAATGTATATCTCTAATGCATCGCCCGAAGCGGTACCTACCCAGGGAACGGTTGTTGGTGATGCCTTAAATATTTGCAATGCCTCGCTTGATACAAAAGAAAAAAAATATAAGGCGGTCATATTAATTTCGGATGGTGAGGACCATGACGAAAAAACTGCTGAGGCCATTAAGCTATTAAGCAATAATGGCGTAATTGTGCACACAGTAGGCATCGGCTCGCCTGGTGGTGCACCAATTTTTGATGCAGAAACCAGCGATTATAAAAAAGACCAGGACGGAACAGTGGTCATATCCCGATTAAACGAAAAGGAGTTGGAAGAAATAGCGAAGGAAACAGGGGGAACCTACCAGCTTTTTACTACAGCAGATGAGGTGGTTGCAAATTTAAACGCAGCGTTAGGCGAAATGGAAACCAGGCAAATTGGAACAGGGGAGCAGCGGGTTTACACCACCTATTTTCAATGGTTTATTCTTTTGGCCATCATTTTGCTGGTACTCGAAATTATTATTCCTGAACGAAACATGAAATGGTTTGCATGAAAATTAGATTAACCATATTATTCGGAAGTATTTTTTCGTTAAGCACTTTTGCGCAAAAAGATCAACAGATTATTGCTGAGGGTAATAAATTGTACAAACAAAAACAGTTTGATAAAGCCGCAGAAGAATATTTAAAAGTTACTGATAAGAGCAATGAAAATGTAAACGCTCAGTACAACCTGGGAAATGCATTTTACCGGTCGAATAAAGTGGAAGCGGCAGAAAAGGTGTTTGATGGAGTTGCAGAAAATTCCAATGCAAAACCTATAAAAACGAATGCCTTTTATAATAAGGGTGTTACACTTAGTAACCAGAAAAAATTAGAAGAAAGTATTGAAGCTTATAAGCAGGCATTACGATTAACCCCTACCGATATTGAAGCCAGGGAAAACCTGCAGAAAGCCTTAAATGAACTGAAAAAGGACCAACAACAAAAGCCTGATCCTAAGGACGATAAGAAAAAAAATAATGACAAGAAAGACCCTAAGGAGGAACCCGAAAAAAATAAAAGCAGCCTGAATAAGAAGCAGGCTGAACAAATGCTGAACGCCCTGCGCCAGGAAGAAAAGGCTATTCAAAAAGACCTGCAAAAAAGTAAAAATAAAGGTGGTGGAGTACCTGAAAAAGACTGGTAAAACCAGCGAATATAGGTTGACTAATGGTTCATTAATTTCTAAAAAATTGCTGCACGTTTTTTCTTTATAAGATTAAATATTTCTCCGTTTCATTTTTTAATTAAAGTAATAAAACGTTTGGCATGGCGTGGTCTTTGAGACATTATTAAAAAGCTACGTATGAAAAAATTAATCGTAATTCTTCTGTTAAGTTCATTTTA
>JBBSJX010000479.1:0-3115 GCA_038256825.1 Chitinophagales bacterium | reverse complement strand
TGTTTTAATATGTTTGCATTGGTGGAGGGATTGCCGTCCTTATCCTGCACCCAGCCAACAGGAGTATCTTTATTTTTACGCTGCAGTATTTCAAGTTTACCATTGGCAGCAGTGGTCGTAGCCATATCAGCAACAAATGGTGGCTGTCTTCCTGCAGGAATGGCTACCGCTATGGGATTGGTTCCCAACATTTTTTCGATTGAAAAAGTGGGCGCTACTAAGGCACTTGCATTGGTCATGGCAATACCAATCATTTCCTGCTCTAAAGCCATCATTGCATGGTAACCGGCAATACCAAAATGATTACTGTTTTTAACGCTTACCCAGCCGGTACCCACTGCCTTTGCTTTGTCAATCGCCACCTGCATTGCAAAAGGGGCCACTACTAATCCCAGTCCGGCATCACCATCAACCACCGCGGTTGAGGGCGTTTCATGAATTATCTTAATCAACGGTATAGGATTTATTCGCCCGGCTTCCCACAAACGTACATACCCGCTTAACCGCGCAATCCCATGACTATCCACTCCCCTAGCATCTGCTGATAATAAAACTTTGGTGGCTAAAGCTGCATCTTCTCCTGAGCAACCCATTTTTAAAAAAATGGCATTTGCAAAAGTATGTAGCTGGGCATAAGTAAATGTTTGCGTCATAGCTGCAATGTACGAAGGGAATAAATTGCTGTGAAGCGTGTTTATTAATTATTGAAGCTGGAATTTCTTATTATCATTTTAGGCTATAACAACAACGTCGTTAAAGGCAGAAAATATTACTAACAGTCCAAAAGTGCGAAATGCCAATGGTCGGTCAGGCTGCAAGAATGCTTAATCCAGGACATAAAGCTGGTATCATAAAAAAGCCCTGCATTTTTAAGTGCAGGGCTTTCAAACATTAACTTCTTAATTATTTATAGTAACTCACCTGTACCGGAAATTTAGGATCGATTTTGCCGAGATAGCTAGCGGCCGAATTACTTAAACGCAACAATAACAATCGGTCTTCCTTCATATCGGGTAACGAACCCAAAACCTTTGCATACACCACCTTTTCACCTGTTGAAATTTTGACAACGGTACCCGGCTCAACATCGTTCATTAAAGCATAGTATTTTTTGTTTTGCCAACCACTGGTTGATTTAAATGTTCCTGCCTCACCGTTATTTTCTGCCAGGTTTTTATCGTCGATATCAGTGGTAAAGGTTGCAGCAAAAAAGCCTTCTTCAGGCGTAGCCGAAATTACCGGGGCTAATAAATCAGGCTTATTTTCTGTGTTTGTTTTAGTTACCGGCGTTTCTGTTTTCGGCTCAATAACTTTGGTTATTTCAGGTTCTTTTACTTTTTCAGCTTCAGGCTCTTCAATTTTGGTTTGTTTTTCATCCAATGTAATGGCTGCTTCAACGTTTTCCGAAGCCTTTATATTTGAACCGGCAGTAGGATTAAAACTATTTTGTTGTTGAGCAATTTGTGGGGTAGTTGTAGCGGTAGGTATTGCAGCATTTAACTGGTTAAGTTGTTCATTTTTTATTTTTAAATGCCCCACCACCAGGGGAGTTCCTGCCACAACATTATCACTCGCCAGCCCATTCCATTGTTTAATAGATGCAACGGCCACTTTATTATTGTTAGCACCAATACGAAACAGCGTTTCACTTTTTGCCACCACGTGGTAAACCGGAACCAAAGTTTCACCTGCTTCTTTCTTACCTGCCTGGTCAAAATTTTGGGCTACCAAAGGTACTTTTATAGTTTGCCCAATTTGCAAACCGGTTTGAAGATTGCTCTTATTAAAATCGGCTATTACGCCGGGACCAACATTATACAAACGGGCCACACTATAAAAACTTTCTTTTGGCGATACGGTATGTGTAATGTATAAATTAGGAGTGGTTCCTTCTACCACCAAAGTTGCACTTTGTGCTGAGGAAAAAAATGAAATGAATACAAATGCGATTGCAATAAATGCTCTCATAAATGTTATAGGTTAGGTTTGAAAATGTAGCTTATTTTGAAAGGCGCTAAGTTAAGGTTTTAATATCCACCATTTTTGACGAGATAAATATTAACAAGGTAAAAATCGCTTTTGAAACTGCTTTCGCATTAAACACCTGGTTAAAACCTGATTACACAATGCTGTACCTTTTTCTGCTCTTTTCTAAAAAACACCAATCCTATAAAAAAAAGATCGATTGTTAATGTTACGGATGGGTGCCTGCATATAATTTCCCAGGCTTCCTCCATTTCTTTACTCCAGTGTATATCGTCAAAAACCAAAATGGAGTTGTTGGTTGCTTTTTCTAACAACATTTCAAAATATTGCAGTGTGGGTTGTTTGCGGTGGTTACCATCAACAAATGCAAGGTCTATTTTGGAAGAAGATTGTAAAAACTTTGGTAAGGTATCATCAAAGTTGCCCTTGATTATTTCAATATTATTAAACTGAAGGTTATTAAAGTTTTGGAGTGCAACAGCAGCTACTTCATCGGCGCCTTCAAATGTAGTTACCGTATTTGATTTAGTTGAAGCTGCAAGGTAAGCGGTAGTTACCCCTAACGAAGTGCCCAGTTCAACAATATTTTTACCCTCATAGTATTGAACAATTCTAAACAACAACTGTCCATATTTTGCGGGTTTTAATGATGATTTGGCGATTGAATTTACTTTGCGTTTATTGCCCTTAACCACCGTTGAACCCGCACCAAAATCCTGGATGGTTAACAGCCTTTCATCAACAATCATTTTTTTGCGCACTCCTTCAATGGTGTCATAGGCTTCATACTTGATCTTATCGTTCAATACGTATTTAATAAAATCAAAAACAAAGGGCGAATGAACCCCATGGCCTTTACCATTTAAAGCGGTAAAAAAATATTTTATAAATTTTAAAGAAATTTTTGCCAGGGAATACATTGTAGCTTATAGTACATTAAGATTAGTGAAATATTGAAATAAGCCGGTTCCTAATTCTTTTCCCATAATTGAACGCTAAAATCGTACTCATGTTTATCATCTGCCTTCACTTGTTTTGATGATACCAGTTTCCACTTTTTTTCATCAAATTCAGGAAAATAAGCATCTCCTTTTAATGTAGCATGTACCCGGGTTATATACATGCGGTT
>JBBSJX010000478.1:0-3119 GCA_038256825.1 Chitinophagales bacterium | reverse complement strand
CGGTTTCAACAATATGCTGCCCGCTACCACCAACGAAAAGCCAACCAGTAGAACCAACAAGCTAAGTGCAAGTTGGTCGTTTTCTTTGCGGTTTAAATTTTTAGTGTAAAACGGGTGAAATTTTACAATGTAACTGGTAACCCCCAGGGTGCCGAACGAGAAAAAAGTGGCACTTACATCATTTAAAAGGCGGGTAAGGCCATATTGTTCGGGAGTAAAAGTTCCATGTTTAACGTATAGGTAAGTGTTCAGAAGCCCTATAGCAAAACCAATATAAATTATAATGGAAGATAAAATAGTCTGTCGTCTGATATATCCCATGGAGGCTGCAATATCTGAAAAAGTAGCGATGTGGAAGCAATAAGCCTATAATTATTACATTGAAAACCTGCTGATTTTGTAAATACCATTTTTAATCTTAGAGGAGATTCTTAGGTAGCCGGCATCTCAATTCTATTCAGCAGCCGTTGCGTCGCACACTGCAGCTATATAACTTTAATCAACATAAATCACCTGGCATCTTTCCAGGAACAAAATGTTATTCACCCAGCAGTTTATCAATATAATCCGAAAAATCTTTTTTATATTTTTCGTAGTGGTTTCCTGTTCCGGGGCCATAAAATCCATTATCCAGTTTGCGTACATTGCCCTCCTTATCCAAAATAATACTGGATGGAAAAACTTTAATGGGTGTTAACTGCGGTAAAGTTTTTTCGGTGCGCAGTGTATCGGAACTGGTAACCCCGGTAACTAAAATGGGGTAATCTAATTTTAGCCGTTGTTTCAGTTTGCCTAATAAGTTCTGCGCTCTCTTAAAATCATTACTGTATTCGTAAGCCAAACCAATTACCTCAACCCCACGTTGTTTGTTGTTACGATAAAACTCACCCAAAAAAACCGACTCATCCATACAATTGGAACACCATGAACCCATGAGTTGAATAACCACCACCTTGTTTTTATAGCGGTCATCTTTTATGGATACCAGGTTGCTGTCGAGATTTGGAAAGGTGAAATTTAATTTGCTTTCGCCTTTTCTCAGGTACATCGCCGATAGGTCAGACTGCACCACCGCTTTAGAATTTTTAATTGCAGTCCATTTATCGGTAGAGGTGGAGCCTGAATAAAACACCCCATTGGCTATAGTTTTATTATCAATAATGTCGGCCAAAAACAGGTAGGCATTGCTGCCATCAAACGATGAAAGCTTTAATTTATTCCCGGTCACCACGCCTTCTAAATAGCGATAATCGCCGTATGGGGTAAGAAAACTACCCACCAAACGGTTTCCACTGTGCCAGAATTCTGCAACATTGGTTGCGGTTTCAGATGAGTCACTCTCAAAGTTTGCTTCCCATCGGCCATTGATATTAATTTTTGCAGGGCCTTCATCCAAAGCAAAACGGTTGCCTGCCGGTTCTGCTATAAAAGGTATTATACGGTCGTCGGTTGAAGTTTTCCTTGTCCAGATCCCTTTCCAATTGCCTTTTAAAACCCTTGCTCTGAAAGTTGATTCAAACAAAGGCATTTTTACAATTACAGAATCACCCTTAAAAATTACATTATCTACTTTAATTCGTTCAGCGGCATTGTTTACATAAACAACGGGTTTTTTCCCGCTTTTATCCAGGTCAAACATAAAAATGATATTGATCCCATCTTCGCGTTGCAGTTGGGCTTTATAAGTTTGAACCCCGTTGGTTTTAGCCTGGGAAAATGCCTGTTGAAAACCAATAATTAATAAAAGAGAGATAATGAAACGTTGCATTTTGTTGGATGTATGTGGCTAAAAATAAAACTTAACAAAGCAACAATTGCAAAGCGTAATAAGTTTTTAACTTTTTGAGGAGTTACAAAAACAGGAAGTAATTAATGTAGGTGCATAAAAAAAGTTTGGAATGTAAGCCAGCTTTCCATGTTCAACTTTTTTAAGAACATCAAAGGCCAATTTTGCACTCCAAACTTTTAGTAGTATTTATTTCAATATTTTAAAATCCCCTTGAGTTTGCGTTTGCCTTTGGCAATTCTTTACGGGGAAGTTTTTCGTCGCGTTGTGCTGTGTTGTAAATAAAGGTTGCAACTACTGCGGCCGAATGTTTTAAATCTGCTTCAATAAGATGGTCATACGAATCCATATTGGTATGGTGGGTCCTCGTATTATACTCAATCTCATCCTGTATAAACTGAAAGCCTGGTAGTCCCACAGCATCAAACGCCAGGTGATCCGTTCCGCCTGTATTGTTGATAGTAATTGTTTTGGTGCCTTCATCGTTAAAGGGCTGCAACCATGAAGTGAAAATGTCTTTTACGCCTTCGTTGCCTTGCAGATAAACGCCCCTTATTTTTCCGGTACCATTATCAAGGTTATAATAGGCCGAAAGTTTTTCATGAGCAGGTAACAATTGCATAGTTGACGGATCGGCAAAAGTTTTTTTCACATAACCTCTCGAGCCAAACAAGCCTTCTTCTTCGCCGCTCCACAAAGCGATACGGATGGTACGTTTTGGTTTTATGTTCATGGTTTGCAGCAACCTTACGGCTTCCAGCATAATGGCACAACCGGCAGCATTATCCGTTGCCCCGGTCGATCCATGCCACGAATCCAGGTGGCCACCCAGCATTACAACCTCATCTTTTAATTTTTTATCGGTTCCTTTTATTTCGGCTATAACATTATAACCATTTACATCGTTGGTCGAAAATTTGGTTTTAACATCCATTTCCATCGTAACGGGTATACCTGCTTTGGCCAAACGCAAAAGGGTCATATAATCTTCGTTGGCTAAAACAACATCTAAAAAATTTTCAGGGTCAGTTGCTTTAAAGCCACCACCACCTTGTACAAACAAAGTTCCATCATGGCCACGGGTGCTGGCGCTTAATAAGGCAATGGCACCTTCTTTTTTAGCCATTTCTTTTAACTGGGTTAATGCATTTGCTGCAGCCCGCATACCTGCAAACTGTTCTCTTCTTTTGCGCATAGCAGCAGTATCAACAGGTCCTCTTTCGGTTGGTTTTGCTTCTGCCATTTCATTCAGGTCTTCGTCTGAATAACGATTTGCATCCGCTTTAAAACTTTGCTGGTACACATCGTTTTTGTCAACTATCAAAATTTTGTT
>JBBSJX010000477.1:0-3121 GCA_038256825.1 Chitinophagales bacterium | reverse complement strand
GTTAAAATTTTAAGTTGAAGCCTATGCGGCTTTCCGGAGTTTTTGTAAAACGACCAAACATATATCCGCAATTCAATCACGGCAGGCGACCTCATAAAACAGCTTTAATAAATTTTATATAACGGGCGTTAAGAAAACAAAAAGGTGATACCAAAGCCAGGAAATATTTAAAGTCTGTAAGTCGCACCATTGCTGAGCAATGCATTAAAGCTGTTACTTGTTTGTTTTTAGCCCGGCATTTAAAATTTTAGCTGTTTTTATGCAGCCTTGATCTTTTTGTTGCTTTTTTCATCAAGGCAAAAAGCAAAAGAGATGATTTAGTGGCTTAGAACCTGAGCAGGGCTATTTTTCGTCCTGACCGCCACCATGCGGTTTGCACTCTAAAACTAATCAATCAACCCCTGCATTTTTAAAATACAGGGGTTGATTGATTTTAAAGTCCTGTTTTAACACAAAGTCCATTACTCCAAAAACATATTGTCATTGTCTTCAATCAAATCCAGGTTCACCGCATCAGCTCCGGCAATCCCTTCAATAGATCCGCGGATGTGGGCCGCATTCAATAACACCTTTTCCAGTTGCTTTTCACGGGCCTTCCATAATTTTTCCATGGCATCCCTTTCGCGTTGTATACTTAAACGCATACTCATAAAACCTTCTCTTATAGCTTTCCATTGCTCGGCAAACTCGTTGCTGGTAAGGTAGTCGTACAACAGGTGCATTTTATCCCCCTTGTTTTCCTGGTTTTTTGTGAGGGCAAATACTTTTAAAATGCTGGTGCGTAATACAGTGGAAAGACTTCTTACCTCTGCAAAGTTGCAAACATAAATCCCATCCTTTTCTCCAAAGCGTTCCATATCTTTTGGCATAGTTTGGGTTACAATCACGGCTATATCCGCTCCCTGCGATCGCATATCGGCTTTTAACTTATCAATCCAATCGTTAGAAAAATTGCTGGTACGCTTACTTTCATAAATAATCTTTCCGCACTCGTGGCCAAAAGGGTTGCAGATAACCTGCATACAATCGGCTCCTCTAACACCTTTACCTACCGGTACAATTTTATCAAAAGGAAACCCATTGCGTAAAATATCTTCTAACATTAATTCCTGTACCTCTCCCTGCAATTGCATACTTCCCTGCTCCGCCTTACGCTTCATTTCATCAATTAACTTTTCCTGGTCTTTCATTTTCTTCTCGTACTCTGCTACCCGCATTTGAAACTCCGTTTCCTTCAACGAAATTTTGGCGGCTTCCTCCTGCCGTATCTGGTCCGACAGTTGTTGTCTTTCCTTCAACAGCTTTCTTTGAAGTTCCAATTCCAACTCTGTTTCCCGATCCTTTAATTTTTGTTCTTTTTGTAAAAACTCCAGCTCTTTTTGCCGGGCAGTTTTTAATTTAAATTCGTTATCGGTATTGGATTGCTCCAGCATTTTTAACTGGTTCTCAAAATCGGCCGAGACAGACTTTCGGATAGATTGCTGTAACTCGTTCTGTAGTTTCTTTTTTTCTTCGGTTAAACGCTTTTCAATTTCCGTATCCTTTTCCTGCAACTGTTTTAATAGCAGCGATTCCTTTTGCTTAAACTCTTCGTCTTTTCGTTTCTGCCAATCGGCAGCTTTTATCCTGAGTTCCTTCTGCACTTCTTCCCTAATTGCATCTGTTGGTTCAAACTGTGTCTGGCAATTCGGACAAACGATTGATGTAGCCATGCTAAAAATTTTGGCAAAAATAAGTTGATACCGGTAAAAACCGCATATCAAAATAAAAAATGCATATGATGATAAATATTTACAAAAGGTGATAAACCCATGTTTACATATAAAACGTAAACAAAGCTGCCCAAAGGCACTAAAGTATAAGTGAGTGACACAAGGATGATGCTATAAAAAACCAATGTCGGCTACATAAAAAATTAATAACCTGCGGCAGAATCATCACCTCTTTTATCGGCAGCAGCTTCCAGCTTTTCACCTTTTACTTTGATTACTTCTACCCTTCCAATCCCTCTTTCAATTAAGGAATAACCCATTGCCTTTAATTGCAGGCGCACACTTTCAGGAAATTCTTTTTCAACAGTAATTACATCGGGCAGCCATTGATGGTGAAATTTGGGTTTGTTTACGGCATCGGAAGCCGTCATATTAAAGTCAATTACATTAACAATGGTTTGGTAAACCGAGGTAGGAATAGTGGTTCCGCCCGGTGTGCCTACCACCATAAATGGCTGGTTATTTTTAAGTAATAAAGTAGGAGTCATACTGCTCAACATGCGTTTGCCGGGTGCAATAGCATTGGCCTCGCCACCCACAGCGCCATACATATTGGGCACACCCGGTTTTATACTAAAATCATCCATCTCGTTGTTTAATAAAAACCCGGCACCGCCTACTACCGTTCTGCTACCATAGCCTCCGTTTAATGTGGTGGTGATGGATGCCATATTACCGGCAGCGTCCATTATGCTTATGTGGGTGGTTTCTTCACTTTCAATAACGCCCGGTTTAATTCCGGTGCTGGTTCCGGCTTTGGTACTGTCGTAATCGCTCATGCGGCGGGTTAGGTACTCTTTGCTTACCAAAGTTTTTACGGGTACTTTCCAAAAATCGGGATCGCCTAAAAACTCGGCCCTATCGGCGTATGCACGGCGCTCGGCTTCAATCATTAACTGTACAGTTTTAGCGGTTTGAAACCCATACTGCGCAAGTGGACGATCTTCTATCATTTTAAGCATTTGCCACAATAAAATACCGCCACTACTAGGTGGGGGCATGCTTACAATGGTGTAACCTCTATAATCAAAAACCAGCGGGTCCCTTTCTTTCGTGGTGTAATTTTTAAGGTCGTCAAGGGTGATTAGTCCATTGCCCCTTTTCATTTCTTCCACAATCAAACGGGCCGTTTCGCCTTCATAAAAACCCGCAGCACCCAGGTCCCTCACTCTTTTTAAAGTATTGGCTAAATCTGTTTGAACCAAAATATCTCCTGCTTTCCAACCGGTTTTTACAAATACGGGTTGAATGGTATTGTATTTAATAAATTCCTGCTGGGTGCCATTTAAATTACGAGCCTCTCCTGCTGATATAGCAAATCCCTTTTCAGCAAGATCTATTGCAGGCTG
>JBBSJX010000476.1:0-3121 GCA_038256825.1 Chitinophagales bacterium | reverse complement strand
GGCATTTACCTTGCCGGTGTTATTTGTGGAGGTATGAATACGCATCGGTTATTTATTGAAAATAGCAGGGTACATGCGGAGTTTATTATCAGGGATATTTTGGGAGTAAAAATTAAAAATTAAAAAGGAAAAAGGAAAAAGAAAAATTAAAAAGGTAAAATGCAAAAAGCTGAGAGCATAACGCAAAAGGCAAAATGCATAAAGGCTTAGAATGAATATTGATTTAGGATTAAATACTTTCAATTTAAAATAACCATTCTTAGCACTTTAATAGGTGGAATTGGATATTGGACATTTAATTAAAATTATTTACTGCTGCCTGAAGAATAAAATGTACAAGTGAGTGACACAACGATGTTCCATTGAAGAACAGTTGTTGGTAACCTGAAAACTTATTTTGTTATTCACGATTTTTTTTATGGAAAAACAATGGGATTGAATTGTTGGAATAATTCAAATTGCTTTTATTGAATTGGTTACTTTTAATTTTTAAAAACACGTGCTATGTATATAAATAGAATATTGTTGATCGTAACCTGTTTTGTTTTTAATCAGCTTTCGGCGCAGGATACGTGGAAAATTGCATCCGGTAAAATTGATCCATCAAACTATTTTGGTGAAACAGTTGCTAATGGTATGATAGGAATTGTATCGTCGCCGGAGCCTTTTAAAACCAAAGACGTTGTGCTAAATGGCGCCTTTGATTTGTATGGCAGGGGAAGGGTGAGTAATATTTTAAAAACGTTCAACTTTTTAAATATGTACCTGGAGGTGGATGGCAGCCGGATTGAAAATTTTGCACAGGTGCAAAACATGCAGCAGGTGCTGGATATGAAAAACGCCAGCATGACCACCACTTTTGATTTTGGCGATAAAGCTAAGGTGAGTTATTCCCATTACTCGTTGCGTAATTTACCTTACTCAGCTATGGTTGACGTAACTGTAACTGCTAAAAAGGATATTGACATTATTTCATCGAGCGTAATGGAAGCGCCGGATATGTTGAAGGACGTTCAAAATTATTATAATGAAATTGATCGTCCGCATGTGAAGATTTCTTTATTGACTTCAATAGCAAAAAGCCCTACAGGTAAATTGTTGATGGCTGCATCCAATAGTTTCTTGTTTGATGAACCTCATGGATCAGAGCCTGCAACCATTCATGAAATGTGGGACAACAACATGCATTTGTTGAAGTTTAAGAAAAAGTTGAAAGCAGGAGAAACCTATCATTTTGCTGTGGTGGGTTCGGCTATCACTTCGGCACACCACGATGATCCTTTAAATGAAGCAGAACGCTTGACCTTGTTTGCAACCTTAGAAGGTAAGAAAAGGTTGTTGCAATTTCACCAAAAAGCCTGGGACGAATTATGGAAAAGCGATATCATAGTAGAAGGTGATGATGTTACCCAACGAGAAATCAGGAGTATGATTTACCATTTGTATTCATTTGCAAGAGAAGGCACCGCTTACAGTTTGTCGCCGATGGGCTTAAGCGGCCTTGGTTATAATGGTCATGCTTTTTGGGATACTGAAATATGGATGTACCCGTCGTTATTGTTACTGCAACCAAAAATTGCGGAATCATTAATGGAATATAGGTACCAGCGGTTGCAGCCAGCAAAACACAATGCTTTTTCTCACGGATATAAAGGAGCTATGTTTCCGTGGGAGAGTGCTGCCAGTGGAAATGAAGAAACGCCTGTTTGGGCTTTAAGCGGTCCGTTTGAACATCATATTACA
Source organism: Chitinophagales bacterium (assembly GCA_038256825.1). Lineage (GTDB taxonomy): Bacteria > Bacteroidota > Bacteroidia > Chitinophagales > Chitinophagaceae > Segetibacter. Next base: position 1,378 of record JBBSJX010000476.1, on the reverse strand, counting down.
GCAGATGTTGCCATTGCCGCCTGGAATTATTATGCTGTAACGCAGAACAAGGAATGGTTAAGAGAAAAAGGCTATCCCATTTTAAAAGAAACCGCAGATTTTTGGGCCAGCAGGGTTGAAAGAAATGGCCCCGGACATTATGATATAAAAAATGTGGTGGCCGCAGATGAGTGGGCCGAAAATGTAGACAACAATGCTTTTACCAACGCAGCGGCTAAGGCAAACCTAAAATTTGCCACCGATGCGGCAAAACTTTTGGGAATTACACCTGATCCTGACTGGATGGATGTTTATAATAATATTCCCATTCTTACTATGGCCAACGGGGTAACACAGGAGCATGCAACTTATGCAGGTGAAAAAATAAAGCAGGGCGATGTTAACTTGCTTGCCTACCCTCTGAAGGAAATTGTTGACCCCGTTAAAATTAAAAAGGATCTTGAATATTATGAACCAAGAGTAGGCGAGGGGCCGGCTATGACCCATGCTATATTTTCAATTTTATATTCAAGATTAGGGATGCCGGAAAAGGCATACAGTGCTTTTAAAGCCGGGTATACGCCCAATATGAGGCCGCCATTTGGAGTGATTGCAGAAACCGCCACTGGTAATAATCCCTATTTTTTAACCGGTGCCGGTGGAATGGTGCAGGCCATGTTAAATGGTTTCGGCGGGTTGGATATTACACCAACTGGTATCATTCAACTCAAAACAAAGCTGCCATCTCGATGGAAATCGCTGAAATTAACAGGTATAGGAGTGGATAAAAAAACATTTATAGTGAAATAGAATAGTGATTAACCGTAATTTTTAGAATGAATTAAGCTTAACTGATTTATTGTTAATGCTTTTAAATGCAGCATAATAAGCCCGCATTTTGTCATTTATAAATTTAATAGTACATTTCGAATACATTTTTGAAAAAGATTACTGCCATATTATTGATTTGTATATTTCTCTTTAACCTGGTGGGTTATAAAGTTATGTTTCATTACATGCAGCAGCAATCGGATATTGTGTTGCAGGCAAGTTTAGATAATGCTGATTATAATGAAGCGGAATTAATTACCATTAGGGTTCCGTTATTGGTACCATACCAACAAGATAGAACGGAGTTTGAACGGGTGGATGGTGAAATACACTACCAGGGCAAAATTTACAAATACGTTAAACGTAAAATGTACGATGGCGAGTTGGTGTTATTGTGCCTACCCGATAGAAACAAAATGATGATACAATCGGCAAAAGACAATTTTTTTAAGTTTGCCAACGACTTGGTTCAGAACAACTCTAAAAAGTCAGATCACTCAAAACAAACCGTTTCGAAAAATAGTTTTAGTGATTATATTTCAAACCAACAAGGATCTAATAATTTTCT
>JBBSJX010000475.1:0-3140 GCA_038256825.1 Chitinophagales bacterium | reverse complement strand
CGACTATAAAGAAATTTTAGAAAGAAAGGATATTGATGCCGTAATTATTGCTACACCCGACCATTGGCATAAAGACATTTCGGTAGCTGCCATGAATAAAGGAAAACACGTGTATTGCGAAAAACCAATGGTGCACGATATTACCGAAGGCCCGGCCGTTGTAGCTGCACAGGCTAAAAACAAAGTAATTTACCAGGTGGGCAGCCAGGGTTTAAGCTCGCTGGGTAACGAAAAGGCAAAGCAATTGCTGAAGGATGGTGCAATAGGTGATTTAAACTATGCTGAAGGTTTTTGGGCCCGTATGTCGCCAACAGGTGCGTGGCAATATCCCATTCCTGCCGATGCATCGCCTGAAACTGTTGGTTGGGATCGGTTTTTAGCAAACACCACCAAGCGTCCGTTTGATGCTACCCGCTTTTTTAGGTGGAGAAATTACCGCGATTATGGTACTGGTGTTTCGGGTGATTTATTTGTTCACCTGTTCTCCAGTCTTCATTTTGTAACAGGTTCCTTAGGTCCCGATAAAATTATGGCCACAGGTGGCCTGCGCTATTGGAAGGATGGGCGAGAAGTGCCCGATGTAATGTTGGGTATGTTTGATTATCCTGAAACCAAAATTCATCCAGCCTTCAACTTGTCGTTAAGGGTAAATTTTGTTGACGGTACCGGTGGCACCAACTACCTGCGTATGGTGGGTAGCGAAGGCTCCATGACTGTAGAGTGGGATAAGGTAACCTTGCTTAGAAACAATGAAAAGGTGGATGAAAATGACCCGTTGTTTAAGGCGAAAAATAACAACCCGGCGGGTAAGGAATATGTGTATAATCGTAAGTCAATGGTACCTCCTGAAAAAATGGAGTACACAGCCGATGCTGGATATAAAGGAGCGCATTTTGACCATTTTTACAATTGGGCCAATGCCATACGTAACAAAGGCAGTGTAGTGGAAGATTCACTGTTTGGTTATCGTGCAGCCGCACCGGCATTATTGTGTAACGACAGTTATTTTAATAACAAGATTATGCAATGGGATCCCGAAAATTTAAAAGTAATCACCAAATAAAATAATAAAATGAAGCAAAATTTTTTGGTAACGGCCGCAATTACTTCAACGCTTTTAATAAGCAGTTATGCTTGTAACACGGCTACTGATAACAATGTTGCAACCGATTCAACCACGCAAAATTCAAATGCTATGGCAACCGAAAATGCATTAACCGACGCCGAAAAGAACGACGCATATACTTTGTTGTTTGATGGTACCAGCACCAATGGCTGGCGCACTTACAAAAACAAACCGGCCGATTCATGGTCGGTAAAAAATGGCACGTTGTATTGCAAAGGCGACTCAACTAATAAGAGTGATATGCGTGCCGACATGATAACCGAAGGTGAATACGAGAATTTCGATTTTTCCGTGGACTGGAAGATATCCCCACAAGGCAACAGTGGTATCATTTACCTGGCCAGCGAGGAGTATGACGCCGCTTACCAAAGTGGTCCCGAATACCAGATCATTGACGATAACAACTTTCCGCAAAAGTTAGAAGACTGGCAAAAAACCGGTGCTAATTACGCAATGAACCCTGCACCGGATGCTGCGCCCAATGCAGTAGGCGAATGGAATACCACCCGGATTGTAAAAAATCAAAACCATGTGGAGCATTGGCTCAATGGTAAAAAAATTGTTGAATACGAACTGGGTAGCGACGACTGGAAAAAGAAAAAGGCCGAAGGAAAATGGAAGGACACCCCAGGTTATGGTTTAACAAAAAAAGGCCATATTGCCTTACAGGATCATGGAAGCGAAGCCTGGTTTAAGAATATTAAGATTAAGCAGTTGTAATTTGTTAGATTTTTTTGTGGTGCAGGGTGTAGTGCTGCTATTAAACTTTGGTTGCAGCTTGACCGACTACTGGCGATTCGCACACTTGTACAGCAACAATCATCGGAGCGTATAATTATAAATTTAAAAGCCACTCAAAATTGGGTGGCTTTTGTTTGTGCTACAAAATTAGATCAAGTACAATTTGGGGATGCTGCAGCCAAATGGTTTGTAATCCGGCTTTTTCAGCTCCAATAATATTGACCTCGCTATCATCAATAAACAAGGTTTCATCGGCTTTTAACTGTTCCAAGTCCAATAATTTGGTATAAGCTTCAGGGTAAGGTTTACGCATGCCCAAATCGTGGGAATACCAGGCCTTAATAAAAAAACGATCAAAATTGTCGTTACCCGTTTGCTGATGGTACAGCTTATAAAACGCCTGGTGGTGAATACGATTGGTGTTACTAAACAGGTAAATATTATACCTGGTACCGATATCTTGAAGCCATTCCAGAATTTTGGGTTCAAAATGCAATAACATAGCACACCATGCTTTTTCAATCTGTTCGTTTGATAAGGTCAGGTTGGCTGCCTCACGAAGTTGGTTATAAAAAGTAAGGTTTTCTATTTTACCAGTTTCCAGGTTTTCAAATAAGGGAGCGGCTTTTTGCTGGCTATATAATTCAGCAAAATTGTGCACGCCAAGATCAATAAAAGCTTTTTCGGTTTTAAAATAATCAATGGTAAGCAGCACCCCGCCCAGGTCGAAAATGATGTTTTTTATTTTTTTCATATTTAGCAAAAATAATGTTCGGCCAAAAGTAAAATCTTTTATATTTGCAGCCCCTTCAAAAAAGGGCGTTTCTCCTATAAGGAGAAGCAGGGCCTATAGCTCAGTTGGTTAGAGCACCTGACTCATAATCAGGTGGTCCTAGGTTCAAATCCTAGTGGGCCCACTGATAAAAAATCGTTTATGAATTTAAATCATAAGCGATTTTTTATTTGCACCAGAATTTGCACCATAGATGCTTTTCGAGGTTGACATCTCTCTACAGTTTTTTTTCGTTTTATTTTTATGTGTCGTTTAGCCACATAAAGGGTTTTCTGTATTCTTAACATCCTGCTGGGTTCCATTTTATAGCTTTTGTGTAAAGCCAGGGGACCTAGGCATTGAACATTGATGCGGTTAGCTCAACGCTTTTTATAGTGAACTGGTACAAACCCTCTGAACTGTTTCTGAAATAGAACCTTGTACTGCTATACTCAAATAATTTCAATGTTCTCCACTGCTATAGGTAGTACGGGTACACAT
>JBBSJX010000474.1:0-3182 GCA_038256825.1 Chitinophagales bacterium | reverse complement strand
GTTCAGGTAGTAAAAATCGTAACCCTGCACTAACTGGTAAGTAAATTCGGTAAAGCTCATACCGGTGTCGCCTTCCAGCCGTTTGCGCACACTATCCTTACTCATCATATAGTTAACGGTAATGTGCTTGCCCACTTCTTTTATAAAGTCAAGAAAAGTAAACTCCTTAAACCAATCGTAGTTATTAGCCATTTCGGCGGCATTCGGTTTTGACGGGTCAAAGTCTAAAAATTGCTCCAACTGTTTTTTTACCCCGGCAACATTTCGTTGTAAAACTGCTTCGCTCAGCATTTGCCTTTCTTCCGATTTGCCTGATGGGTCGCCCACCATACCGGTAGCGCCGCCAACCAATGCCACGGGTTTATGGCCAGCCCGTTGTAAATGAACCAGTAATAAAATAGGCACTAAGCTACCAATATGAAGACTATCGGCTGTTGGGTCAAAACCAATATATCCCGTCGTCATTTCCTTATTTAGTTGTTCTTCGGTACCCGGCATAATATCCTGTATCATTCCCCTCCAGCGTAGTTCTTCAATAAAATTCATCGTGCTATTTTGCGCAAATGTAAAAAACAATTGGTCACTCATTAAAAATGCAACCTTGCGAAAGTTTAAAAAGATTTATTTAGGTCTGAACATATTTATACTATGAACATGTAACTATTGACTTATTTTTTTTGGTTACCAGCATTTGTTTTTTAATTAAACATCCTTGCGTCGCACACTGCATCTGCATTTCCCGTATCATCGAACGTCCTCCTAATAATAGCGTTAAGAAATTTAGAGTAACTGTGTTTAAGAAAAACAATCAGGTGTAACTAATGCTGCAGAAAAATCAGGATTTAGTTAAGTATTCAACAACAATCCCCTAAATGTTAAAAAAAATTAATTGAACCTTAATTAAAGGGAAAGCCCTGGGGTAAAATCTGCAATTTGTTGGTAATCCCTTAAAGCTCAATTACATTAAAAAAGTACAAGAGTGCGACGCAACGATGACGGGTAAAGTGCTGCAGCCCGGTCCATAATAAAACATATTACTTTTTTAGGATTTGTTTACTTTTCCAGTTGTGGGGGAAGGTTTTTAAGTTTAAAAAAATGATGATCACCCTATTTAACTGCAAGAAACCGGGCCTACCCGGAGGTTTGTGCAAAAGAAATGAGGGTGAATTTTATGCTTTGCGTAATACCTTCACGAATTTATACGTTAATATAGATTACCAGTAATACAATATTTTATGATGTCGCGCAAATTTCAATGCATTCTGTTGTTTTTAATGTTCACTTCGGCATCCTTTAGCCAAACCTATCATAACGAATGGATTAACTACAATAAAACCTATTACAAATTTAAAGTAGGTGGTTTTGGAGTGGATGCTGTAAATGGTAACGCTATTTTAACCAAAGGAATTGTACGTATACCTTACTCAACTTTATCAACGGCCGGCCTGGCCTCTACACCTGCCGAACAATTTCAGTTATGGCGGGATGGCGAGGAAGTGCCGCTTTATGTATCGAAAGGTAGCGGCACCCTTGGGGCCGCAGATTATATTGAATTTTGGGGCGAAGCCAATAATGGAAAACTGGATAAGGAATTATATCGCCAATCTTCTTTTCAGCTAAACGATTACTGGAGTTTACAAACCGATACCGCAGCGTATTTTTTAACTTCAAATACAGCAGGCGCCAATAAGCGTTTTGAAAACAGCACGTTTTCGCTGGTGGGTAATACCCTTACCCCCGAACCTTATTTTATGCATACGGTGGGCCGCTACTACCGCAATGAGTTGCTAAATGGCTTTTCGGCAGTTTCCTTACAAAGCATTTATTCCTCGTCGTACGATATGGGTGAAGGATATACCAGCCGTGCGGTAAGGCCAAACAACTGCGGCACGCAGCCCCAGCTACCTCAAAACTTTTTTGCGCTCTTACCATACCTTGGTACCACTACGGTTCCGGCTCCGGATATGACCATGCGGATTAACAGTGTGGGAAATGCAGCCAACAGCCGCACCGTTAAAGTATTGCTGAATAATGATAGTATTACCCTTTACCAGATGGATTATTTTTACGATGCACAGGTGGAGGAAAATATTAATGTAAACAAAATAAGCTCGGGCGATGCCAATTTTATAATTGTAAATCAAAGCTCAACTGCCTGCGACCAGATGCGGGTGGCTAATATATCGCTAACCTATCCCCGGTTATTTAATTTTAGTAATGCCACTACGTTTTCTTTTACCTTAAATCAATCGAACAACCAGCAATATGTTGAGATCACCAATTTTAACCATGGTGGTATTGCCCCGGTTATTTACGATTTAACTAATAACAAGAGGTATACCGGCGACATATCAACCGCAGGTGTTGTAAAAATATTACTGAACGGATCGGCTACTCCAACTCAACTGGTAATTGCTGCACAGGCAGGAACCAATTATAAAACCATAACACAATTACAAAACCGCAAGTTTACCGATTACAACCTGGCCCAAAACCAGGGAGATTACCTGATTATTAGTAACCCATTAATTTTTGGAAATGGCTCAACCAATTATGTTGAGCAATATAGCGACTACAGGAGTTCTGCTATTGGCGGAGGTTATACAACCAAAATAATTGACATTAACGAATTGGTTGACCAATTTGCCTGGGGGGTTAAAAAACATCCCTTATCGGTAAAAAATTTCCTGGGTTATGCAAGAGAAAACTTTTCAGTAACACCCAAATTTGTTTTTTTACTTGGCAAGGGTGTAGCATATAATGCGTATCGTACTAACGAATCCAATGCCTTAGCCGACCAGTTAAACCTGGTACCTACGTGGGGATACCCGGCATCGGATAATATGCTCAGCTCAAAAGACCTCAGTCCACAGCCAGAAATTCCTATCGGAAGATTATCGGCTGTTTCACCAAAAGAAGTAGGAGATTATTTACAAAAAATAAAGCAATACGATTCTGCCCAGCTCAGCTCCGATCATAGCATTGAAGGTAGAAGCTGGATGAAAAATGTATTACAAATTGCAGGTGCTAACGATCTTGGCCTGGGCAACCAACTTGATGGCTACCTGGATAACTATCAAAATATTATTAAGGATACTGCCTTTGGAGCCAATGTTACCAATTTTAGCAAAAATGCAGACCCCGCCGGTTACACGCAAGCGGTACAATCGTTTAAAAATGTG
>JBBSJX010000473.1:0-3183 GCA_038256825.1 Chitinophagales bacterium | reverse complement strand
CTGCATTTTAGTTTTACTGATAACCCCTGGATGTTGCCTGCTTTATTGTTGACCGGCCTTGTTACAGGAGTTATAGCCGGTAGCTACCCGGCCTTTTATCTTTCATCGTTTAACCCGGTAAAGGTTATTAAGGGAAAATTTGTTGATGGTAAAAAGAGCAGCGGTATTCGTAGTGGATTGGTGGTATTTCAGTTCTTTATTTCAATCACCCTTATTGTAGGAACACTGGTTGTGTATAAACAATTATCGTACATCAGGAACATAAAACTGGGGTACGATAAAAACAATGTGCTTGTTTTGCCCGATACCTACTTAGCCGGAGATAGAGAAACTGTGTTAAGGCAAAAATTAGCCGCTAATTCAAGGGTCGAAAATATTACTTCTTCAGGGTACTTACCTGCCGGCCCCAGCGACGCAAATAATTTTTTCTTATACCCCGAACAGCACCCATCGCAAATTAAAACCATCCGGTACGAGGTGGATTATAATTACCTCTCAACCCTGGGTATGAAACTTTCGACAGGCAGAAATTTTTCAAAAGAATTTCCGACTGATTCTTCCGCTATACTTATAAACGAGACCGCGGCAAAGTCGTTTGGATGGGCTAATAATGCGCTTGATAAAACGCTAAGACATTTTGATAATGACGGGTCATTAACTACTTACCACGTAGTAGGGGTGGTGAGTGATTTTCATTTTAAATCGCTGCATCAAAAAATTTCGCCTTTGGTTATGACACTCAGTAACCGCAATAATGGTACGCTAATCATTAAATCAAAAAACGCCGATGTTGCTGGTCTGTTAACTGCCGTAAAAAAAGAATGGGAATCGCTGAATATAGAAGTGCCCTTTACGTATTCGTTTCTTGATGAACGATACAATAACATGTACAAAGCCGAGCAAAACAGCGGTCTCCTGATAGCCATATTTTCGGGTCTTACCATCTTTATTGCCTGCCTTGGTCTTTTTGGCCTCGCCGCTTTTACAGCAGAACAACGCACAAAAGAAATCGGTATCAGGAAAGTGTTAGGCGCTTCGGTTGGTAGTATCATTTCGCTGCTTACCAAACATTTTCTGCAACTGGTAGTCATTGCACTTTTAATTGCCTCACCCTTCGCCTGGTTTATTATGAACAGGTGGCTGCAGGATTATGCGTACCGTATCAATTTGCCTTTATGGGTATTTGCTGCAGCCGCTATTTTGGTGGCGGTCATTTCCTTTATATCAGTGAGCGTTATAGCCTTTAAAGCGGCAGTATCCAACCCTGTAAAAAGTTTACGAACCGAATAATATTTAAATATGATACAACTCGAAAATATCTACAAGTGGGTAAACACCGGCAACAACAGAACCTTTCTTTTAAAAGACATCAACCTGTCGGTTAAGCAGGGCGAGTTTATTTCTATCATGGGCCCTTCGGGTTCGGGTAAGTCTACTTTGCTTAATGTTATTGGCATGCTCGATCAGCCCAACGAAGGGAGCTATGTTTTTATGGACAAAGATGTGACCACACTAAAAGAAAAGCAACGTACCCAATTATACAAAACACAGATCGGCTTTGTGTTCCAGGCATATCACTTAATAGATGAACTGACAGTATACGAGAATATTGAAACCCCATTGTTGTACCAGGATGTTAAACAAAGCGAACGCAAAGCAATGGTTGCAGATATGCTTGACCGGTTTCAGATAGTGGGTAAGAAAGATCTATTTCCCTCGCAGTTGTCAGGCGGTCAGCAGCAGTTGGTAGGAATAGCGCGGGCATTGATTGCAAGACCCTCGCTGTTACTGGCCGATGAGCCTACTGGCAACTTAAATTCAAAGCAGGGTGAAGAGATCATGAATATGTTTTCACAAATCAACAACGACGGAGTAACGATCATACAGGTAACCCATTCTGAAAAAAATGCCGTTTACGGGTCGAGGATTGTAAATATGGTGGATGGGATGGTGGAAAAGTAAAAAGTAAAAAGTAAAAAGTAAAAATTAAAAAGACGATAAATACCGTTGGCTGAGCGAAGCCGAAGTCAATGGTGAATTGTGAAAACTAAAATGAAAAAAAATAGATGAAACGAATAATAAAATACATGGGACTGGTAATGGTGCTGCAGGTATGTTTTGTAAGTATGGCTTTGTTGCAGGCACAAAAAACCTATACGCTAAAACAGTGTGTTAACATTGCCAGGGCCAAAAATGCCAATGTGCAGTTGGACAAATTGACGGCTGAAACTAATGGGGTTATACTTAAACAGTCAAAAGACAATGTGTGGCCTAACCTGTTTGCTAACCTCAACCATGGTCTAAACGAGGGGCGCAGTATCGATCCGTTTACCAATAGTTATATTAATCAATCGGTGGCTTATGGTGGATATAGCCTGGAGGCGGCGGTAATGTTGTTCAATGGCTCGCAAAACAAAAACACTATTCAGCAAAATAAACTAAACTACGAGGCCAGCGCATTAGAGGCCGCGCAAACCAGCGATAATACTACCCTGAATGTGATAGTGGCTTACCTGCAAATACTCAGCAATACCGACCTGCTAAAGCAAGCCAGGGCGCAGGCGACCGTTACCCGCCAGCAGGTGTCGCGGCTGGCGATTTTGGACAAAGAAGGTGCAGTAGCCCCTGCACAATATTACGATCTGAAAGGTCAGTTGGCCAACGATGAACTGGCCATTATCAACAGCCAGAATGCACTAGACCAGGCCAGGCTGAGCCTGGCGCAACTGATGAATATTCCTTATGATAAAGACATGGAAGTAGAGCCATTGGATAAACAACCTGCCATAGTTATACAGCAACAATCGCCTGCCGGCATAAACGCGTATGCTGCGGATAATCTTCCCATGCTAAAGGCGTTCGATCTCAGGAGGCAAAGCGCTTTAAAGGGACTAAAAATAGCAAAGGGAAATTTTTATCCTATCATAAGTTTGGGTGCCAGCCTTAATACCAATTACAGTAGCGCTGCCCGTATGGATGTGTTTGTAAACAGCGCCGTGGTAGCCTCGGGCGATTATATAAAACTGAACGGAACCGACCTGCCGGTGATGACACAACGCAACAATTTTAACACCCAAAAAATCGGTTACGGTAGCCAGTTTAATAATAACTATAATACATCGGTTTTTCTTAGTGTACGGGTGCCGATCGTAAATTCGTTTAGGGCACGGAACCAGGTAGCTG
>JBBSJX010000472.1:0-3206 GCA_038256825.1 Chitinophagales bacterium | reverse complement strand
TACGATGGAAAAATTAATGTTGGTAAAGTAAACGTTGACCAAAATCCGAACCTGAGCATTAATTATGGCATTACATCCATACCCGCCATACTTTTTATAAAAGGCGGACAGGTTGTTGACAAGCAGATTGGAGCAGTTCCAAAATCAGTTCTTGATAAAAAAATACAAGCTCATTTATAATATCCAATAATGGAATTTTAAAAAGCCTCGCATTCGCGGGGCTTTTTTGATGGCATTATATAAGCTGTTTGGATTAAATGGGTTGAAAAATCCGAACCCAGAATTACCAGACAAAAAAAGGGATGCTGTTTTGTAAACAGCATCCCTTTTAATATTAGTGGTCCTTTATAATTTTACTGCTTCAGTAGCGTCGTTTCTAAATACCACTACTCCATCAAATACATCAACCAAAACCGGTTTTGTTCTGTCAACATCTCCTGCCAGTATGCGTTTACTTAAAGGGTTGATGATTTCCTTTTGTATCAAACGCTTTAATGGCCTTGCACCAAACTGCGGATCATATCCATTCTCTGCCAGAAACTCCAGGGCATATTCACTCATCTCTAACTGTATTCCGCTGGCCAATAACATTTGTTTTAAATGCTCCAACTGTATTTTTATGATGCCTTTTATTTCCTTCTTCATCAACGGATGGAACATAATTACTTCATCAATTCTGTTTAAAAACTCGGGGCGTATGGTTTGCCGTAAAAGAGCCATCACTTCTGTTTTTGCACTCTCTTCAGTTTCCTCAAGATTTTCTTCGGTAACATTTTCAAAGGCTGCCTGTATCAAATGGCTACCTATGTTACTCGTCATAATAATGATGGTATTTTTAAAGTTTACCACCCTGCCTTTATTGTCGGTTAGGCGTCCATCATCCAAAACCTGTAGCAAAACATTAAAAACATCCGGGTGGGCTTTTTCAATTTCATCCAGCAACACCACACTGTAAGGTTTACGACGGACCGCTTCGGTTAATTGTCCGCCTTCATCATACCCTACATAACCCGGAGGAGCACCAATCAACCTGCTTACTGTATGTTTTTCCTGGTATTCACTCATATCAATCCGGGTCATCATACTCTCATCATCAAACAAGTAATCAGCCAGGGTTTTTGCAAGCTCCGTTTTACCTACACCCGTTGTTCCTAAAAATATAAACGAACCAATAGGTTTTTTAGGATCCTGTAATCCTGCACGGCTTCTTCGTATGGCGTCTGCTACCGCCTCAATAGCTTCCTGCTGGCCAATCACACGCTTATGCAACTCATCTTCTAAATGCAGTAGTTTTTCTCTATCGCTCTGCATCATTTTACTAACGGGTATTCCCGTGGCTTTGGCTACATTGTCCGCAATATCGTCTGCATCTACTTCTTCTTTTACCAGCCTTTTGTTTTCGCTGATCTCGTTTAACTTGTAGGTGTACTCTGTTATTATTTGTTCCTGCTCCTTCATTTTACCATAGCGTATCTCAGCCACCAAACCATAATCTCCGTTACGTTCCGCCTGTTCGGCCTGTTGTTTTAATAGTTCTGTTTCGCTTTTGGCACTTTGAATCTTTTCTACTAATTCTTTTTCCTGTTTCCATTTTGATTTTAGCGTATCGCGCTGTACACTATAATTACTGATTTCAATTGCTAGCTGCTTTAACTTCTCTTCATCTTTTTCACGCTTAATAGCTTCACGTTCAATTTCCAGTTGCCTGATCTTACGCTCCAGCTCGTCCAACTCTTCTGGCATACTATTCATCTCCAACCGAAGCTTCGCCGCACTTTCATCAATCAGGTCAATTGCCTTATCGGGTAAAAAGCGGTCCGTCATATACCTGTGCGAAAGCTCTACTGCCGCTATAATAGCCTCATCTTTAATACGTACATGGTGATGGGTTTCGTATCTATCTTTTAATCCACGAAGTATGGAAATGGCATCTTCAACACTCGGTTCATCTATAATTATTTTTTGAAAACGCCGCTCAAGGGCTTTGTCTTTTTCAAAGAATTTTTGATACTCGGCCAGGGTAGTTGCACCTATTGCCCGCAGCTCTCCACGAGCCAAAGCAGGTTTTAAAATATTAGCTGCATCCATTGCGCCATCGCCACCACCGGCTCCTACCAGTGTGTGTATTTCATCAATAAACAAAATGATTTCACCATCGCTATCACCTACTTCTTTTATAACCGATTTCAGGCGCTCTTCAAATTCGCCTTTATATTTAGCCCCGGCAATCAATAAGCCCATGTCAAGGGCGAAAATGATCTTGCTTTTTAAGTTTTCCGGAATATCTCCATTAACAATTCTATGTGCTAAACCTTCGGCAATAGCCGTTTTACCAACTCCAGGTTCACCCACCAGTATAGGATTATTTTTACTCCTGCGCGACAATATGTGTAGGGTTCTGCGTATTTCCTCATCACGGCCAATTACAGGATCCAGTTTTCCCTCTTTGGCCATTTCGTTCAGGTTACGGGAATACTTCTGCAAAGCATTGTATTGCTGCGATGAAGTTTGCGAAGTGATTGTGGATCCCTTCCGAAGTTCAAAAATAGCTGCCTTTAATCCTTTTTCGGTTAACCCGGCATCCTTTAGCAACCGCGACACATCATCGTTCACCTGCAACAATGCTAAAAGCAAATGCTCCACGCTTACAAACTCGTCTTTAAATTCTTTAAGTGAGCCATTGGCTTTTAAAAGCACATTATTCATTTCGCGACTAAGTGCCTGAGCTGGTTCGCCACCTGAAACTTTAGGCAATTTCGTTATTGCCTCATCCACTTTGGATTCTACAAAGGCAACATTTACGTTGTTTTTTTTCAGCAAAAAATCTACGGGGCTGTCCTCATCTTTTAAAAGCGCTTTCAGCAAATGATTGGTTTCAATATTGGAGTTACCGCCATTGTATGCAAATTGTTGCGCCTTTTGAATGATCTCCTGCGATTTAATAGTATAGTTATTCAAATTCATAGTTAATATTTTTAGGTTACCAGCAGTTATATTTTAATTAAACATTGTTGCGTCGCACTCTTGTACTTAATAATAAAAAGCAGCATTTAAATCCCAATATTTATTTAACTAAATATTAGTGCCAAAACAATGAGATCTTAATTATTTGATGGCAACTATATTATTATACGCTAACCATTATATTCAAATAACTCACCAACCATAAAATTAAGAAATTATGTCATATCTGCAAGTGCAAACCT
>JBBSJX010000471.1:0-3209 GCA_038256825.1 Chitinophagales bacterium | reverse complement strand
TTTGTCAATCCTATTTTACAAAAATTGATGTAGGTCATTGGTTAAAACTTGCCCGTTTTTTCTCTTCGGAAATTATCGAAAAAATATTTTTACGCGTTACACAAGGTATAACCATGCAGGTGTTGGAGCAATTACTTGGCATACTTCGTGCATTTTCTAACATAATTACACTTGATCAAATTGCGAGTGCACAAATTAAACAGTTGCCCTTTTATTTCTCCCGATTGCCAATAGACCCTGCCAAAAAAGAATTTCCGGCATCCCGTGTGGCTTTGGATGATTTGTTCTGGATAGAAAATAAATCACCACAGGATGAAATGTGGATAAACCGGATGGCTGAAATACTTACAGGATGTACCGATCGGAATTATATGAACCATATATTAGTACCTCAATTACTTGCACCCACTGAAATAACCGGACTGACTAATATATTACTGCTAAATTGCCGGCAATATCTACAGGGTCGCGCAGACAATCAACCGTCGCCTCCTGACAATTGGTGCAGGCAAATGCCTTCCACCAACAGTTATACAAAACAATGGCAACAATTAAAAGCCTTCCTGGAATCCCCGGATCAACGGGTATTTGATTTCCAGAAAATTCAAAACGAAAGAAATGAAATGGAACATGCCATTATCAATGTAGTGATTGATTTAAAAACGGAAACAATCAAAAAAGGTTCACCCCATACACTTAGGATTACTAAAACGCAGGAAGCATACAATAGGAAAATGAAAAAATGGAATGCGGATATGGAATTGCTGAAAAAAATAGTTGAGAAAATAGGTGAGTAAGCTATTGAAAGCCTTATGTAAACGAATTTTACCAACCACATTTTCAACATTGCTTAACTATAATCCCTCACTCTCCGCTAAATGAGTAACGAAACTCATCATGTTTATGTCCTTCAAAGTATGAAGGACTTTTCGTTTTATGTGGCTCAACAAAACGCTCCTATCAGGATTCTTTTCCAAAACCACAGCTTAATCTTCGCATAATTACTCACCTATTTTCTCAATAAAATGGCTTGGTTAGAAAATTGCAGTTGTTTTAGTTTACGAAAATGAAATTAAGCCGGAAGCTACCGCTTAATCAAAACCTTTAAATTTAAGAAGATGTCAACAAATGAGAAAGCTGAAGCAATTATACGGGAACACGAAAGTAATGGTAGGTATGTAACAATTGATGGAGTGAAAACATTTTACCTGGATATTGGTAGTGGTCCTGTAGTTTTTTGCATCCATGGTGTTCCTACATCATCTTTTCTCTATCGCAAAGTAGCTCAGCAACTCCAAACAATGGGCATGCGAACCATTGCTATCGATCTTCCCGGCCTGGGACTGTCGGAGAGACCGGAAGATTTCAACTATATTTTCAGTAATCTGGGCACATTTTGTAACAGGTTGTTAGATGAGCTGAGTATAACTAAAGTTCACCTGCTTACACATGATATAGGTACCCCCGTAGGCCTTTTTATGGCTGATCAAAATAGTGAACGAATTGAATCCATAACCGTTTTAAACGCTATGCTGGATTTAGAACATTTTGTAAAGCCGCTAGCCATGCGCCCTTTTGAAAAACCCATTTTAGGGGAAGCCGAACTGGCAATGTTTACACCTCTTACATTTCCAATTTTAATGAGTACTGCCGGTGTGGTTAAAAACGATGTTATTTCTAAAGATGAAATGACAGCTTATATTTATTTGCTCAAGCGGGAGGATGATGGCAAAGCTTTTTTAAAGATCATGCGCAATTTTGAACAAACAAAAGAATTTACTGAGAGCTGTTATCGTGCCTGGAAAAATCCATTATATCCTGTTCAGCTAATCTGGGGAGATAGAGATCCATTTTTGACCTGGGAAGAAATGGGAAAAGAATTTGAAAATGCACGCCCCGGAATACCCATTACAAAAGTTATTTCAAAACATTTTTTGCAGGAGGAAGCTTATGAAACCATTGCTTTAAAGGTTAAAGAGCTGGCAGGTTAATTTTCAGGAAGTTATTGTTGTACTAAATACAAACTGACAAATAATTTTATTGGATAAGCTTCTAAAAGCAAGTTTAAACCAGTACTTTCAAAATTTTCAAACTCATTCCAAAAACCGATTTTAGACTGTCATGAACCCCGGCCAGCTTTTCATCCATATCGGTGTCGGCATTCACCAGTTTAATTAATTCATTAAATGCTTTCTTGTCCTTTGTATTTAAGGTTGGTATTAATTCATTTAGTTTTTTCCTGTTTTGCTCTTTAATTTGATTCAACTCATCTTTAAGTTGATCATCAGTTGTCTGGGCTGCTTTTTTTGCAGCTTCTTCAAAACGGTTTGGCATAATAACATTTTAATAGTTTGATAAAAGTTTTAGTCTACTTTTTTATTCAAATCTTTACTCAACTCACCCAGTACATTTTCGCCCACTCCAACTTTATTTAATGCAAGGTTGGCTTTGGCCAATGCGTTATTTACTACTGAGCTAAAGTTCATCATTCGGTCGGCTACTGTTTTGGTAATGTTTCCAATACCCAGCTTGCCTGCTAACTCATCCTGTTGCTTGCTGCGGCGGGTAGCAGCTTCTAATCTTCCGGTTATGGCACTCTGCCCTCTAATCAGGTCAGCATAGGCCTGGCTTAAAGCTGCACTGGTTTCAAGTCTTTGTTGTTCAATAGGTGCAAGTAATTCCTCTCGTTTTTGCTGCATGGTTTTATGTGCGGCATCGGCAAAATCAAAAATTATTTGGGCAGCTTCATTTGTGCCCAATAAGCTGTTTATATGCACAATAGCTGCATCCATTTGGTCCCTTTTAACTTTGTTTTTTAATGCCGATTGTATATCTGCACTTTCGCCCATTCTCCTGGTATTTAGTTTGTTTACCAGGTCATCACTCACCTCGTCCGCCTTTGCAGGATCCACCAGGTACTGCTTTATAGCAACCGATAACTCATTTTTATCAGCAGCTCCAATTTTTGAAACATTTTTTAGCAGATTCAAAATATCGGACGTGCCTAAAAAGTTTTTAAGAAAAAGCGGCTCCCACTTATCCGTCATAAAACTTTTTATCTTTTCGCTTTCCATATCAAAATAGCGCTGTACGGCTAATTGATGAACCCTTTCCATTTCACTTATTTGAGCGCCCACCTGGCTCGAAAGATCGACAGTTGATTGCTTAATAGAAACACAGGAAGCATTGACCGCAATAAGAATCAGGAC
>JBBSJX010000470.1:0-3213 GCA_038256825.1 Chitinophagales bacterium | reverse complement strand
TATTGGAGCTGCTGTTGGTTTTAAGGATATTAAAACCGGTGATACCCTTTGCGATGAGAAAAACCCCATCACTTTGGAGAGTATGACTTTCCCTGAGCCGGTTATCTCAGTAGCAATTGAGCCTAAAACTCAGGCCGACGTTGATAAAATGGGTATGGCGATTGCCAAGCTTGTTGAAGAAGATCCTACTTTAAGGGTGAAGACCGACGAAGAAACTGGTCAAACCATTTTAAGTGGAATGGGTGAATTACACCTTGAGATTATCATCGATCGTATGCGTCGCGAATTTAAAGTTGAAATTAACCAGGGAGCACCCCAGGTTGCTTATAAAGAGGCATTTACTAAAGTTATTGAACACCGCGAAACGCTTAAAAAGCAAACCGGTGGTCGTGGTAAATTTGCGGATATTCAATTCTCTATCGGTCCTGCTGATGAAGAATTTTTGAAAGAAGGTAAAGGTTCATTTCAGTTTGTGAACGATTTGTTTGGTGGATCTATTCCACGTGAATTTGTTCCAGCTATACAAAAAGGTTTCGAAAACTCAATGAATACAGGTGTATTGGCTGCTTACCCGGTTGAAAGCATGAAAGTGCGTGTGTTCGATGGTAGCTTCCACGCGGTTGACTCCGATGCAATGAGCTTTGAGCTATGTGCAAGAGGAGGTTTCCGTGAGGCAGGTCGTAAAGCAAAGCCAGTATTGTTAGAGCCCATCATGAAAGTTGAAGTAACCACTCCTGACCAATACATGGGTGACGTAACAGGTGACCTTAACCGTCGTCGTGGTATGTTAGAAGGTATGGATAGTCGTAATAACTTACAGGTTATTAAAGCTAAAGTGCCGTTGAGTGAAATGTTTGGTTATGTGACCCAACTGCGTTCATTGTCTAGCGGCCGTGCAACTTCAACCATGGAATTCAGTCATTATAACGAAGCGCCTAAAAACGTTGCGGAAGAAGTAATGGCTAAGCAAAAAGGCAAGTTGAAAGTAGAAGATTAAGTTATAAGTTTTAAGTTATAAAGAAGCCCTGCTGAAAAGTGGGGCTTTTTGTTTATAATGTTATCTTTATAAAAATTAAGTTTATGTCTGCTTTGGAATTAGAAGTATATGAAATTCTTAAAAACCGGTTCTCTGAAAAAGAGGCTGTAAAAGTTATTGAGTTTTTCGAGACAAAAGCAGAAGAGAAAATTAGTCAAAAAAAGGATGTCTTTATGACGAAGGAAGATAAAGTAGATTTTATTTTAAAGTTAGCGTCAAATAAAGAAGAATTAGTTACTAGGATAGAAACTTCAAAAACCGATTCTATTAAATGGATGTTTATTTTTTGGATTGGCCAGCTTGCTGCAACTGCTGGTATCTTGTTCGCTTTTTTGAATGTGTATTTTAAAAAATAATATTAATATCATAAAATGTTTAGCCCTGCTAGTTTTGAGCGGGGCTTTTTTATTGAGCCAGCATTGGTAATCATAGCAACATCGTTGCGTCGCACACTGCAGCGGCAAATCTTTATTGTACAATAACAATCCCAGGTCTTTCTCATGTCAACAACATTCTGGTTTCATCTTAATCGTGCGCTTTAACTTTGGTGGTATGGCAAGTAATAATTCAATAAAACTGGTTGAGTGTCCCCGCGATGCAATGCAAGGTTGGAAAAACTTTATTTCTACAGAAAAGAAAGTGGAATATTTAAATCAATTACTGCAAGTTGGGTTTCATACGCTTGATTGCGGCAGTTTTGTTTCGCCAAAAGCAATTCCTCAAATGGCAGATACGGCCGAAGTATTAAAGCAGCTTGAATTAAATGATACGAAAACAAAATTGCTGGTTATTGTGGCTAATGTTCGGGGAGCCGAAGAGGCAGTAAAATTTGATAAAGTCACTTACCTGGGTTTTCCCTTTTCAATTTCTGAAACATTTCAGCAACGCAATACCAATAGTAGCATCCACGAAAGTTTGAGCAGGGTTGAGGAAATTCAAAAGCTTTGTATTGCACATGGAAAACAACTAATCATTTATTTAAGCATGGGTTTTGGAAATCCTTATGGTGACGAGTACAACCAGGAGATACTATTGCATTGGGCTGAAGAAATGGTAAAAAGGGGAATAAAAATTATTTCGTTAGCCGATACAGTTGGCGTAGCCACTGCAGATCAGGTAACTTTTGCTTTAAAGTTGCTAATTCCAAAATACCCGGGAATTGAAATAGGTGTGCATTTACATTCAACAGCCTTTAATTGGCGCGAAAAATTAGATGCTGCTTATAAAGCCAGCTGCACAAGATTTGACGGCGCTTTGAAAGGTATTGGTGGTTGCCCCATGGCTAAAGATGATTTAGTTGGAAATATGGATACAGAAAAAATGATTGCTTATTTCCATAAGCAAAACGTAATTAAAAACCTGGACATGGCTGCCCTTCAACAGTCATTAGTGCTTGCAGACCAGGTTTTTATTTAATGGCTCAATCAATCTTACAATGAAATTTATAATTGATATCAATATAAAACCTCCGGTTAAAAAAATCTCTTACAATGATTCGATTTTTTTAATCGGTTCTTGTTTTACCGAGCATATTGGCGGCCGTTTGGGCGATTTAAAATTTCCAATCGTACAAAATCCCCATGGAATATTATTTGATCCAATCAGCGTTTGCAGCAGCCTCCAATCTTACATCAAACCAAAATGTTACCAGGAGGATGATCTTTTTTATTTAAATGAGCTGTGGCAAAGCTGGCAACACCATTCACTTTTTTCAGGCATTAATAAAAATGAAGTTTTAGAAAACATAAATAAATCCCAGCAGCAGGCCCATAACTTTCTAAAAAATGCTGATTGGCTGATTGTTACGCTGGGTTCTGCTTTTTCTTATCAATTGGTTGCGGAAGGTGCGCCTGTTGCAAATTGCCATCGTGCACCCGGACAATGGTTTAACAAACACCTGGTGTCTATTGATGAGGTTACCAATAGGCTTGACGAAACGCTCGGCCGTTTAAAAGTATTTAATCCCGGTCTGAAAATCATCTTTACCATCAGCCCCGTGCGCCATTTGCGCGATGGAGTTATAGAGAATAATAGAAGTAAGGCGCGGCTTATTGAAGCAGTACACAACATAGTAAACACTTTTGATAACTGTTTTTACTTTCCTGCTTACGAATTGGTGATAGATGTTTTACGCGATTACCGGTTTTACGATGTTGACCTGGCGCATCCCAATTATG
>JBBSJX010000469.1:0-3233 GCA_038256825.1 Chitinophagales bacterium | reverse complement strand
ATCTCTCCACCATTTGGCTACCGCAGTTGCATACGATTGGTGAATGATAAAATTCTGGTTGCCTGTGGTACAAATGGTATTGATTATTCAAAAAATGGCGGTAAGGAGTGGCTTGACATAAGCAAAGAAAGTTTTAATGTTTGCATGGAAACACCCGGAGGCAAAACCGTTTTCTTTGCCGGTGAAAAAGGAAAAATAGCCAGGCTGGATTTATAATCCAATTACATGTAAAAAACAAAGGAAAACTTATAACATGTGAAAAAGAAGTTAAACCAACCCATTATAACAAACGCCGTTAAACCTTGCTACCCTGTTAGCGTCCTATATAGGAACATTGACAATAACAAAATTAAAATAGGTAGATGGTAGTTTTTTAGTAGTTGGTTTTTATGCAGTAGGGTTTTGAAAAGGGTATTCCGGTAGTTTGGAATACCCTTTATTTTTTACCCTAATTATACTTTGCTAATCTTTCCTTTCGCTTCTCCTCTTCTTTGTTTTGATCTGTACTTTTTCCAGTTATCCCCCGGGCTATTCCAAACAATAAAGCAAAGCCAAATAGCGAGGTTAATAATTCAGAAGGTTCTATCCAGTAACCCCAAAAACTATAAACATTTGCTTTAGAAAGATCTCCCGGATCAAAAATTACCTCAACACGTTGCCCCGGTTGTAATGCCGACTGCAAGAAATATTTCTCGCTATTGAAATAATAAGTCTCACTTCCTTCAATAAATTTTATAATGGGATTACCGTTTGGTGCCAAATGAAATTTATGTAAAACCGAAGTATCCAAACCATTTTTCGCAACCACTATTCCTTTTGAATAATCTGCTTCAAAATAAGCGGGCTGCCGCGTAAACAAAAGGTAAATGCCAAAAGTTGCCAGGTACAAAATAATAGCTGTCTTATACAATTCAAATTAAATTAGAAAGCAAAGAAAAGCAATCGTTGCAATATGTATTAAAGCCTTTCCTGTTTTCAAATTAATACAATGAGGTACGAATTTAGCTCCCGAGTGAATGCAGAGATTTATATTTGCCCAAACTTTTAAATACGTGGTTATGATAAAATCGATTGCAGTAATTGGCGCCGGAACAATGGGAAATGGCATTGCTCATGTATTTGCTCAAAACGGATTCAATGTAAAACTTATTGATGTTTCGCAGGAGCAATTGGATAAAGCTTTAGCAACCATCGCAAAAAATCTTGACCGTATTATTGCCAAAGGAGGGATAACAGCAGCGCAAAAACAAGAAACTTTAAACAATCTTACCACCGATATATCCATGGTGAACGGGGTTCAGCAGGCCGACCTTGTAATAGAAGCCGCTACTGAAAATATAGATTTAAAACTAAACATCTTTAAGCAACTCGACCAGTTTGCTCCTGAAAATTGCATCCTGGCTACCAATACTTCTTCCATTTCAATTACTAAAATTGCAGCCGTAACAAACCGTCCCAACAAAGTTATCGGCATGCATTTTATGAACCCCGTACCGGTAATGAAGCTTGTTGAAATCATCAATGGTTATGCAACCGATAGAGCGGTTACCGACACCATTGTAACACTAAGTAAAACCGTGGGCAAAGTACCCTGTGTTGTAAACGATTACCCTGGGTTTATTGCCAACCGTATTTTAATGCCCATGATTAACGAGGCCATTTACAGTTTGTACGAAGGTGTTGCGCAAGTTGCCGAAATTGATACCGTGATGAAGTTAGGAATGGCCCACCCCATGGGTCCGTTGCAATTAGCCGATTTTATTGGATTAGACGTTTGCCTGAGCATACTTAATGTGCTGAAAGATGGTTTTGGAAATCCAAAATATGCCCCTTGCCCGTTGCTCGTAAACATGGTTACAGCAGGTTACAAAGGCGTAAAAACCGGCGAAGGATTTTATAAATACACACCCGGAAGCAAGGAACTTGCAGTAAGCGATCGCTTTAAAAACTAATAATATAGAGACCTCATCACCGGGGTCTCTACTATTTTATTTTTTGATACCAGCTTTTGTATTTCATGGGTTCATCGTTGCGTCGCAATCACTTCAACCGCAAAACAATGGGCATCTTTTTCTCCCTTTTTTATAATGCCGATATTTCAACCGATCGCAATTCTTTAAATTTAAAAAGCACTTCATCCAACCTGCTTTTAGGTATGGCAACTTTAAGTTCGCAAAACAATAAAGTTTCCTGGGCTCTTACTTCACATCCAAATTGTTTTACAATCATCATCACCTCGTTCATCCTCGTATAATCAAACGATAAACGGTAGTGTACCATAACCTGCTTTTGTACCAAAGGCGTTAATTGCAACGCCATGGCCGCCGCCGATTTGTACGCATTAATCAAACCGGGAACACCTAATAAAGTTCCCCCGAAATAACGCACCACAAAAACCACCACATTTATAATATCCTTGCTATCCAACTGGCCTAAAATAGGTTTGCCAGCCGATCCGCCTGGCTCACCATCATCACTTACCCTAAAAGTATTTCCATCCATACCCAACCGGTAAGCAAAACAAAAGTGTACTGCTTTGGGATGTTCCTTTTTTAACTGCTGCTGGTATTTTTTAAAATCATCCACTGTTTGAATGGGAAAAGCATAAGCCAAAAAACGGCTTCCCCGTTCTTTAAACTCCGCAAACGAAGGTTTTTCAATGGTGTTATAAAACAATGGTCCGTTCATAATCTGTATATCAATCCTTAGGTACAAACACCTGTTTTTTTACAGATGCCTTCCTTCATCTAAATTTAAAAATTGTTGGGAGTATAATGGGTAATGCGGTCAGTAAAATTTTGCTCACTGTGGGTAACAGTTGCATTGGTAAGCACCGGTGCATCAATCCCACCATCAATTACCAATGCCTCATTTTGTATCACCATGGCTTCATCCCAAAATGAACCATCAATAAAACTTTGTAGTAACCGGGCACCGCCTTCAACCAGTATGCTTTGAATTTTTAAATGATAGCACGCATTTAAAACCTGTGGAATTAAGGGATGGGCTTCCTCTATTTTATAGTAAATTATCTTACCGGCTTCTTCGTGTTTATGCTTATTAAAAATTACAGTTTGTTGGTTCTGGTTAAAAATTTTCAGTTTACGGGGTAAGCGCAGGTTTACATCTAAAACAAATCTAACCGGGATATTTCCTGTCCATAACCGGTTATCCAGTTGAGGATTATCGTTTAAGGCTGTATTGGTTCCCACCATAATTCCCGCTTCTTCGCT
>JBBSJX010000468.1:0-3234 GCA_038256825.1 Chitinophagales bacterium | reverse complement strand
GCATTTTTATAACCCTGTAATCTAACAATGCTGGTATTCATTGAAGAAGGCCCCATTAAATGTGCAATACGGGAATGTCCTTTTAAAATAAGGTGCTCTGTAGCTGCAAATGATCCTTCGAGGTTTTTGGTAACCACACTATTATAAGTAGAGTCTGCGGGCTCGCGGGCTATAAAAACAACTGGTATTCCTATAGTTTCCAGGTGTTTAAACAAACTCATATTGATGGTATGGCGGGTTATAACAGCAATAACGCCATCCACCCGGTTTCGTAATAATACCTTTAATATTTTTTCTTCTGTAGCTACATCTTCATGAGATTGGGCAATAATAACGTTGTATTTTTCGTGATTGGCTATTTTCTCTACACCATTAATTGCCAATACATAAAACTGGTCTAACAAATCGGGAATAACCAATCCGATAGTATAAGTTTTGCTGAGTTTAAAATTTCTTGCTGTTTCGTTAGGGATGTAGTTTACTTTTTCGGCCATAGCCTGCACCCGTTCCCTGGTAAGTGCACTAATGGTTTTATCCTTATTTAATGCTTTAGATACCGTTGACACAGACATGTTTAGTTTCCTGGCAATATCCTTTAACGTAATTCCTTTGCGCATTTATAACACTAGTTTTTAAATTCTAAGCTGAAATCTTCCAGGCTCATACATGGTATTTTGTTCTAATTACGGATCCTAAATATTGAAATTGGCTTTGCAATAATTGCTAACCTTTTACGGTTTAATTCCACTTCTCAAATATTGCTAACAAAACTATTATAATTTCAATCGTTGTAAATAAAATTTCCCACTGCTGTAATGTATCCTTTAATTGTAATTGCCTTAACTTTTCCTTCACATAAAGCAGCGAAAGTTAGAATTCATTGCTCTAACTAATGCTGTATTTGATACGATTTAACCAAAACATTGCCTGATGAAAAAAAAATCTTCCTGTGCCAAGCACATTAAAATCCTGTTTTACAATGGATTGCTCCTCTTTATTTTTTTGGCGCTTCCCTTTTTGAGCTTTTCGCAAGGTGCTTTGCGAACAGTATCCGGAGAAGTACTTGACAGTAAAGATGCACCCCTGCAAGGTGTAAGTGTTTTAATTAAAGGATCGTCAAGGGGAACCACAACCGGGGTTGATGGCCGCTACACATTAAATGGTGTGCCGGAAAATGCCACACTCCAGTTTAGTTATACTGGTTTTGCTATTAAAGAAATGGGTATTAACAGGAGGGGAACCATTAATGTAACCTTATCCGAAAGCGTTTCTGCCTTAAATGAGGTGGTGGTTATTGGATATGGTACCCGGCAAAAAACAGATGTTACGGGTGCTGTTGCCCAGGTAAAAGCCGCACAGTTTGAAACAGAAAATCCCAATAGTGTGCAGGATTTACTAAGAGGCAACGTTGCCGGATTAAACATTTCTTCAAGTACTTCGGCCAAGGGCGGAGGAAGTTTATTAGTACGGGGAAAATCTTCGCTTAGCGCAGGAACATCGCCCTTAATTGTATTAGATGGCGTGATTTACCAGGGACAATTAGCTGACATTAATCCCAATGATATTGCAACCATTGATGTATTGAAAGATGCCAGTTCTGCCGCAGTATTCGGGGCAAAAGCAGCCAGTGGGGTTATTTTGATTACCACCAAAAAAGGATCCGGAGCCAAGCCTACAATAACCTTTAATTCCAACGTTGGTTTTGGTGAACTGGCTATGAACCAGCCTTTATATGATGGGGAAGGCTTTTTAAACTGGAGAACCGATGTTTTTAAAAGTATAAATAACGGTGGAAAGCCCTACCAATTTAACGATCCCAGGACATTACCCTCAACAATATCTATTGCTGAATGGAAAGCTTATGATAGCCGCCCGGGTGATACTATTACCACCTGGTTAACCCGGTTAGGCTTAAGGCCTATTGAAATAGAGAATTATAAGAATGGTAAAACCACCGACTGGTATAAAATGATGTTCCAGAAAGGTTTTCGCCAGGACCATACGGTAAGTATGTCGAGTAGAAAGGAAGATGTTTCCTACTATATGTCGCTAAACTATACTAATAATGAAGGTGTAATTGTTGGTGACAAATTTTCAACATTCAGAACCCGTATTAACCTGGAAGCTAAAGCTGCAAAGTTTTTAAGCTTTGGAATTAATATGCAGTTTGCTGATAGGGATGAAAGTCAGGTTCCTGTTAACTGGGGACAAATGGTTAATGCTACTCCTTATGGAGAATTATACAAGGCAGACGGGGTTACTTTAAGGGATAGCCCAAATGATGATATTGGAAACACAACCAATCCTTTTTTGGATAATGTTTATACCAATCGGTTACAAAAAGAAAATTCATTGTTCGGAACCATTTATGCAAAAGGAACATTGCCTTTTGGTTTCTCTTACCAAACAAACTTTACACCTAACTTTCAATTTTATCGTTTCTTTAATGGCCGGTCGGCAAAAGATTTTAGAATTTCGGCTAGAAAAGGTGTAGCTACCAGAACTGAACAAACAACCTTTAACTGGCAAATAGATAATTTACTTTTTTGGAAGAAATCTGTAGGCGAACATGAAATTGATGCCACATTTTTAGTGAATGCAGAGAAATTTCAATCATGGCGCAACCAGATAGATAATGAAGGCTTTGATCCAAATGACGATTTAAGTTACCATAACATTGGTGCCGGCATTAAACCCGTAGTAAGCAGCGATGACCAGGTGAGCACCGGTGATGCACTTATGGCCCGGGTAAATTATTCTTATCAGCAAAAATATTTATTGACTACATCTGTACGCAGAGATGGTTATTCAGCTTTTGGACAAGGTAATCCCCGTGCAACCTTTCCATCAATTGCTTTAGGGTGGATATTTTCGAAAGAAAAATTTGTTACACCGAGTTGGATAAATTATGGAAAACTTCGTGCATCATGGGGTATAAACGGAAACCGCGATATTGGTCGTTATTCCGCATTATCAAATCTGACTACTGGTAAATACCAATATATCACGCCAAGTGGAGCTATATTACTAGTATCTCAGTTATATGTAAATCGTTTACAAAATCCTGGTTTGAAATGGGAGCGTACCGAGTCTTACAACCTTGGGCTGGATTATTCAATATTGAACGACCGGGTAAGTGGTTCAGTAGATGTTTATAGAAAATCAACAAAAGATTTATTGGTGTTACGCACTATACCTGATGTAACCGGTTTTGCGAATGTTTTAGATAACATT
>JBBSJX010000467.1:0-3256 GCA_038256825.1 Chitinophagales bacterium | reverse complement strand
GTTGTAAATTATTGCAGCCATCTTTTCAATTTCTTTTATATTCGCCACCAAATTAATTTATGTTAGCACCTTATATATCCGTTGGCCCATCTAATAAAGGAAGAGGCGTTTTTACTTCTAAAAATATACCTACGGGAACTGTAATAGAAATTTCGCCTGTAATTGATTTAAGCGTTAAAGAGCGCAAGCAGATTGAAGGCACCAGGCTGTACCATTATATTTTTGAATGGGCCAAAAGTCGCAAGCAAGCCGCTTTGGCTTTGGGATATGTGTCGATGTACAACCATAGTTTTGAACCTAATTGCGAGTACGAACAGGACTACGAGCTAAAAACAATGACCATACGAACCATTAGGGCTGTAAAAAAAGGAGAGGAGTTGTTGTTTAGTTATAATGGCGACCCGGCAGATAAAAGCCCGCTATGGTTTAAAACTATTTAATTTTTTTTTGGGGATACCAACAAGTGTTTTTCATAGCATCATCGTTGCGTCGCAATCACTTCATCGGCAGTGCAGGGGGCAGCGCCGCTTAATGTGTATACGAAACTAAAATACTGGTAAAAATTATAGTTGGATTATTTGTCCTTAATCAGTTTCTCTAAAACGTGCACTACAATTGGGCACAATTCCGAATTTTTTAAAGTGAGTTGCGGACGTTTAATTAAAACATCTTCGGCGGTGTAAGGGTAGCGTGCACAATCGCCGGGACGTTGTTCATAAATGCCGCAATAATTATCCTCACCCAAAAAAGGACAAGGCGAACTTTTAACTACATAATCACCATCATTATCCAGGCGCAGATAGGTCTCAATAAAAGTACCCTCCTTCATTTTAAGGTGCTTACTTATCCGCTTTATATCGGGTGTTTTAAACCGGGGCGAATGCCGGCGGCAGCAGTTGCCGCATTTTAAACAATCAATGGCTTCAAAGGCTTCTTCATTTAAATCAGGCAACTTTTTTAAAACTGTGTTTTTGTCGGCACGCTGTAGAAAATTTTTATATTGCTTTTGCTGTTCTGCCGATCTTTTCTCCCAGTTGTCTAAAGTAATTTCCATAATTGATAGTATGCTCTAAACAGTATTGATTTTAAAAGCTCAATGCTGTTTTAAGCAACGGCGAAGGTAAACCATTGAACGATTAACCTAACCTCTGCTGATGTAAGTATTTTGTATTGGTTAACATGATGCCATAACTACTATTGTACAAGAGTGCGACGCAACAATTTTTAATAGAATTCCATAGGTTGGTAACCCTAAAAAAATATATTTTAAGGTACTGCCTTAACCAAATATTCCTAATATTGCCGTTTACACTATTTTAACCAAATTGTTAAAGATGAGAAAAACGCTGCATTTGCTTGCAATAACACTATTGTTATTGGCTTCAATTTCCTCCATTGCCCAAAGTATTAATGTATCGGGTAATGTTTTAACTGAGGGAGGCAGTACACCACTACAGGGTGTAACTGTAACAAATAACCGTACAAACAAAAATACTATTACCAATAGTGATGGTACCTTTTTAATTGCTGCAAATGTAGGTGACAAATTAATTTTTACCTATGTTGGGTACAGTCGTAAAGAAGTAACTGTTACACAAGCCAATATTACGGTGCGTTTAACTGCAGGAGGAAATGAATTAGACCAGGTTGTTGTTACGGCCTTAGGTATTAACCGTTCAAAACGTTCGCTGGGTTATGCTGCCAGCGATGTTAAGGGACCAGAACTGGCGCAAACCCAACGCGATAACTTTGTAAATGCCCTGGCGGGTCGTGTGCCTGGCGTAACCATTAGTGGTACAAGTGGTATGCCCGGAAGCTCAACTTCCATACAGTTAAGAGGAGTAAACTCCTTAAGCGGAAGCAATCAACCTTTATTTGTTATTGATGGGTTGCCTGTAAACAACCAAACATTTAATGCAAATACTATGGTTGCCCAAAGCGAAAACCGTACGGTTGACTTTTCAAATAGAATTTCGGATTTAAACCCTGAGGATATTGAAAGTCTTACCATTTTAAAAGGACCTGAAGCAGCGGCTCTTTATGGAATTGATGCTGCAAACGGCGCTATTGTAATTACTACCCGCAAAGGAACCGCAGGAGTTGGAACCATAAACTACAGCTATAATTACGGTATTGAAAAAGTGGGAAGATTACCTGAGATTGACAGGGTATATGCCAGGGGAACCAATGGTATTTTAAATACCAACACCTTTGCCTCATTCGGACCAAAATTTCCTGATGGCACTACTTTCTATAATAACATCGATAACTTTTTTAATAATGGAAAAGTTAGTAAGCACAACTTATCGTTTGAGGGTGGTTCTAACAATTACACGTATCGTTTATCAACTTCGTATAGCACCAGGGATGGTGTGGTGCCCAATACCAAGTACGACAGGATGAATATTTCGTTGAGTGCTACGGGGCAGATTTTTAAAAACTTTAAAGCTGAAACAAACCTACAGTACATCAACACAGCTAATCAAAAAGTATCAAAAGGATCTAACAGTTTTTACCTTGCTTTATTAAGTTACCCGGCTGAACTGGATATTACAGATTACCTAACCCCAAGTGGCGCACGTAAAAGATTGTTGTCAGGATCAGAAATTGAAAACCCGTTTTTTGATGTAAATAAAAACAAGTTAACCGATAAGGGTAACCGTGTTATATCTAACCTTGGTTTTGTATATGATCCTACGAGCTGGTTATCTTTTACAGGTAGATTGGGAATGGATGTTTCGAGCAATGAATATTTTGTTTTGTATCACCCGGAAGCAAATCCAAGGGCAAACTTTGGTAATACCAACGGAAGCCTGGATATTTCTACACAGGTGAATAAAGTAATTACCGGCCAGTATTTTGGTTCAGTAAAAAAGAATTTTTTAGGTAATAAATTAAAATCAACCTTACGCCTGGGTAGCGCTGTGTATAGTTTTGACGACCAGGTGTATGCAATACGTGGTGAAAACTTTTTAGAGCCGGAATTCAACTCAATTAATAATACAACCACTATAACACAAAGAGCAAAAACTACTGCAGCTAAAAAACGTGTAGTGGGTGTGTTTGGTGATCTGAGTTTGAGTTATGAAAGTTTTGCTTACTTAACAGTTACCGGTCGTAACGACTGGACTTCAACATTACCGGTTGCCAATAATTCATTCTTTTATCCTTCAGCAAGCACATCCATTGTATTTACTGAACTAATGAAGAATAGTCCTATAACCAATGTTCTTACAATGGGTCGTATCAGGGGTTC
>JBBSJX010000466.1:0-3260 GCA_038256825.1 Chitinophagales bacterium | reverse complement strand
TTGCTTTGGTTAGATGAAGAAATTAGGTTATCAATAGTTGTTGCATGTAACAGGTAAGATGAAGGTGTTTTTGTCCCGAAAAAAACACTAATTTTATGTTTAGAGGTATTATAATACCACTCTCCAAACTTATCAAGTGTTTTGATGTGATTTTGTATGAAATAGCCGGAATTATTTGAAGGGTAATAGCTTGAAACTGAATTATAAAATATTTTATTTCCTGAATGTCTTGTTATTAGATCCCTATCTATTATCCAAAAATTTTTTCTTATTACTACTTCACCCCCTGTCCAATCCACTGCATTTGACAATTCAACATCGTTTATAGAGGTATTACCCGTATGGGATTCCAATATAAGATATCCTTTATTTGAGGTATTACTATTTGGATAACGGCCCATCTCCTGAGAAACATCATTTACAAGTACAGTATTAACAGTGGAACCCATTAAAGGGTTATAACTCTCCCAAATTCCATTTCCTGCAAACACCCAATTAGTAAGAGAAGTTAAGCTAGTTATAGTAGGCTTTATTCCGGTGCCAAATGCAGAAAGAGTAATAGGCAAACCTACCGTACCGGATTTGTTGACAGCAATTGATCCATAAAATGTTTCACCCCTTTTAAATAACACCGAGTCTCCAGGTTTTAAATTGTCAAAAAAAGAATTCAATTTCTTTAATGTTTTCCAAGGTGAATTAGGATTTTGCGCCTGAATACTTGTTCTATTATCATTACCAGCCGTAACTGAAATATAATATGTAGCTGCAAAGCTGACATTTATTGATAATTGTAATATTATAATGAATAGTTGCTTCATAGGTTTTTACTCCTTGTGTGCTGTTTTGTTTTAACAAAAGGTGTTTAAGAGTGAAATTTGTCAATTTAAAGGGTTGCCCAAAAGAGAAGCACTACTTAACTCATAAATAACAAAAAATTAAAAGATTTAACTTTTACTATATTTTATAAATTCTTTTGCGACAATATAGTTTTAACGGAATTTGTTAATAAAAAATTGCATTTACTTTAAAATAACTGAATGTTAATAAAATTCAAAAACAATAAGAAGTAATATGAAGATTCTAAAAGCAAACAAAAAGGATTTATAACTTTGTTGCAGGCCAATGTTTTACGGCACGAGCAGCTCCTTTTGCATTTTCAGGATGCCCGTACAGAGTTGTCTAAAATAGGTGTTACCCGGCAGTTGCTCTGGAACGAATACCTGTTGCTGCACCCAGATGGATACGCCTACAGCCAGTATTGTTTTCATTTAAATGAATACCTGAATCAGAAGGATCTTTCGATGCACATTGAATATAAACCGGGCGATGTGATCATGATTGATTTTGCCGGTAAGAAGCAATATTATGTGGATGCCGCCACCGGTGAGCGTATCGACTGCCAGGTATTTGTTTCCATACTTCCTTACAGCGGCCTTATATTTTGCCAGGCTGTTGCCTCTCAAAAAACGCCCGACTTTACTTCCTGTATTAATGCGATGCTTCTTTTTTATGCAGGCGTGCCTTCATGCATTTTATGTGATAACCTAAAAACGGCTGTTACCCGCCCCGACCGTTACGATCCGGCCTTTACCGACATCTGCTACCAGCTTAGCGACCATTACCAGAACACCTTTGGTGCCACCCGCCCCTATAGTCCCCGCGACAAAGGCATGGTGGAAGGTGCCGTATAGATCGTATACGCTCATGTGTATGTACCCTTGCGCAACCGCGACTTTACAAGCCTGGCAGCACTCAACCGGGCCATGAACGAACAGTTGCTGCTGCTCAACAACAAGCCTTATAAGAATACAATTTATAGTCGGTGGTATAACTATGAACAACAGGAACGCTCCCTTTTAAAGCCCCTTCCCTCCGAAGCCTTTACATCCAAAAAGGTGGTAGTGCTCACGGTGCAGCGCAACTATCATATTCAGCTCAGCGAAAACCATCTCTACTACAGTGCGCCCTATCAGTATGTTGGTAAAAAGGTGAAAGTGCTTTATGACAGCCGGGTGGTAGAAATCTATTTTGAGGAGAGCCGTATCGCCCTTCACCTCCGCCATCCGCATGCCAGGGCTTACACTACACTTGCCGAACATATGCCACCCCACCACCAGCGTATGCAGCAAATAAAAGGTTTTAATAAGGAAGAACTGCTAAGCCAGGCCCGGCGTATAGGCACCCATGCAGAGCAGGCCGCTGCGCTCATGCTAGATAATAGTATTTATATAGAACAGAATTACAAGGCATGTTTTGGCATGCTGATGCTTCAAAAAAAGTACAGTGCCCCACGGCTCGAAGCCGCCTGCAAAAGGGCCCTACAGGGAAGCCGGGTAAACTATACCATGATCAAAAATATTTTGGAAAGAAGCCTCGATAAACAGGCCACATTATTCGAAGAGCATAGCACTCCGGGACATGAAAATATCCGGGGTAAAAATCACTATCAATAACCATACTGTACAAGAGATAAAAACGTGAGTTGTTTTTTTTGAGCCAGACTGTATTGCTACTATTAAACAGCCGTTGCGTCGCACTCTTATACTTTTTTTTCCAGTATTCAACTGTAATTCAAAAGTCACTAATTTATCCCTATACATTAAATCACACCCAAAAACCCACTACATGAATACAACAGAAACACTCCAGCAAATGCAACAGCTACGGCTACAAGGAATGCACCAGGCCTACCACTCGCAGTTAGAACTACCAATGGATCAGCAACTCGAAGGGCACGATTTAATTGCCCAGCTCGTACAGTCCGAACAGCTAAACCGAAGCAATGAAAAGACAGCCTATTATCTTAAACTGGCCCGGCTGCGCATACCCGCCACTGTTCAGCAGGTACAGTGTTCCGCACCCCGAAACCTAAGCAAACAGCAACTGGCTGTACTGGCCGAAGGGCGTTACCTGCAGCAAGGCGAAAACATTCTTATAACCGGCGCTACAGGCTGCGGTAAAAGCTACCTGGCCTGCGCCCTGGGCCACCAGGCCTGCCAGCAAGGGTATAAAACAACTTATCTAAACATGACCCGCCTGATAGAAAAAGTTACCCTGGCAAAACTGGATGGATCTTATATTAAGTTGCTTAATCACCTGGAAAGACAAACCCTTATCATCCTAGACGACTTTGGATTACAGAACCTCGGGCAGGATGTGCGCTTAACTTTATTGCAACTACTCGAAGACAGGTATGGAAAGAAAAGTATCATCATCACTTCGCAACTGCCGGTAGCAAAATGGTACGAATATATAAACGA
>JBBSJX010000465.1:0-3300 GCA_038256825.1 Chitinophagales bacterium | reverse complement strand
GTTTTGTTCGATGTGGAGATTATATTTTTCTATCCTTATGCGGTAAACTTTCGCGACCTAGGTTGGTCGGGCTTTGGCGCAGTAGCCATGTTTGTCGGGTTTTTTCTTACCGGCTTTTATTATATTCTTAAAAAAGGTGCCCTCAACTGGGAAGATTAATAAAACTACATTTTACAAAAGCTACCAAACCAGGTGGCTTTTTTTATTCCTGATTTTTTTTGAATTATTGGGTAGTCATCTGAGTTAACACCCATCAACATCCTTGCGTCGCACACTTTTACTGCATCACGCCAGGCGCCATTTTTATTTACCCAATTTTAATCTATTCTAATCGTGCAATCCATTTGTACTCATGGCTTCCAATACAATTTTCAAAACCTTTGGGTTAATGATATTTTGTTAAATAAAGGCACGCAACCTTAACATGAAAACTAAATCATTTCGCACAAATTAAAGGTGTTGCATTATTTTTGTGCCCCTTATATAAAAACAGGTGTTTTTTATCGTTTCTATAAGAACACTTTTGTGTTTTTGTGGTTACTTTGAATATATTAAATATTGTGAATTATGGCACGTCCGGTAAGGTTTAATAATACAGAAAAGCTGATTGAAGAACCAGAAGGTTATATGGGCGAGGGTTTCATGGCCACCTCCTTTGATAAAGTAATTGGTTTAGCGCGTAAAAATTCATTGTGGCCTTTACCATTTGCTACAAGCTGTTGTGGTATCGAATTTATGGCAACCATGGGCTCTCATTACGATCTTTCCCGCTTTGGCGCCGAAAGACTGGGTTTTTCTCCACGCCAGTGCGACCTTTTAATGGTTATGGGCACAATTGCAAAAAAAATGGGTCCTATTTTACGCCAGGTGTACTTACAAATGGCAGAACCTCGTTGGGTTATGGCAGTAGGTGCATGTGCTAGTTCCGGAGGTATTTTTGATACATATAGTGTTCTTCAGGGTATTGACCAGGTAATTCCGGTTGATGTGTATGTACCAGGCTGTCCTCCACGTCCCGAAGCAATTATTGACGGTTTTATGCAAATTCAAAACCTGGTTGGCCAGGAAAGCCTGCGGAGGCGTAATAGCGAACGTTATACTGAATTGTTAGCTAGCTATTCTATTCAATAATATTGATTTACTTCTTTCCAAATCAAAACTATCTCGATATTAACTACACAATATGCCTTTAACAAACGAACAGATTATTTTAAGGTTAAAAGAAAAATTTGGTGACCAGTTGTTTGAAATTGACACACCTTATGGAATGTTAACTTTTTCTGTAAGCAAAGATCTTAACCTAAAAGTGCTTCAATTTCTCTACGACGACACGGAACTTCGCTTTCAATTTTTAACTGATATCTGCGCCGTTCATTATCCTGATAGAAAAGACGAAGAATTAGCGGTGGTTTACCACTTACACAATCTGGTTGATAACATTCGCATTCGTTTTAAGGTCTACACCAACATCCAGTCTCCGGATGTTTTTACTGCTACTAATTTATACGAAAGCGCCAATTGGATGGAGAGAGAAACATTTGATTTCTACGGAATTAATTTTGTTGGCCATCCAAACCTAAAACGTATTCTTAATGTTGAGGAGATGGATTATTTCCCTATGCGAAAGGAATTTCCTTTAGAAGACCAGACACGTACAGATAAGGATGATGAAATGTTTGGGAGAGGGGGCACCCACGATTTTGGAAACACAAGGGATGAGCGCATCCACGGAACGCTCATCGAAAAAAATAAATAAGCATTACAGGTATAGGTCAATGAATCACAAACCTGGTACTTAAATTTTTATAAATGTCTCTGGTAGAACAACAAAAGCATCATATTAAACTTCCTGATGGAAGCATTGAAAAGCAAACCACTACGTTAAATCTTGGTCCAACACACCCTGCAACCCATGGTGTATTCCAGAATATTCTGGAGCTTGATGGTGAGCGTATTGTTTCTGCGGAGCAAACGGTAGGGTATATTCACCGCGCCTTCGAAAAAATTGCCGAGCATAGGCCATTGTACCAGATCACTCCTTTAACTGATCGTTTAAATTATTGCAGCAGCCCTATTAATAACATGGGCTGGCATTTAACCTGCGAAAAATTATTAGGAATAACATTACCCAAGCGTGTTGAATACCTGAGGGTAATTATCATGGAGCTGGCCCGTATTTCCGACCATCTTATTTGCAACTCTGTTGTTGGTGTTGATACCGGTGCCTTCACCGGATTTTTATATGTAATGCAGTACCGCGAACTCATTTATGAAATATATGAAGAGATTTGCGGTTCCAGGCTTACAACCAACATAGGCCGCATTGGCGGTTTTGAAAGAAATTTTAACGATATCGCTTTTCGTAAACTAGAGAAATTTTTAAAAGAATATCCTGCCGTATTAAGAGAGTTTGAAAACCTGTTCAGTCGCAACCGTATTTTTATGGATCGTACACAGGGTGTGGGTGGTATTGCTGCCGAAAGAGCCCTGAATTACGGTTTTACCGGGCCAAATCTTAGAGCTGCCGGAGTTGATTACGATGTTCGGGTGCACAGCCCTTACAGCAGTTATGAGGATTTTAAATTTACCATTCCAGTTGGTAAAACCGGCGATTGTTACGATCGTTTCCTGGTACGCAACCAGGAAATGTGGCAAAGTCTTTCAATAATCGAACAGGCTTATAAAAAAGTACAGGAATTTAAAGGTGCCGAAGCCGAGGTTTTCCATGCCGATGTTCCTGAGTATTACTTGCCCGAAAAGAAAGATGTATATACTAAAATGGAAGCCCTTATTTACCATTTCAAAATTGTAATGGGCGAAATTGATATTCCGGCAGGCGAAGTGTACCAATCGGTTGAAGGTGGAAATGGCGAGCTGGGTTTTTACCTCATCAGCGATGGTGGGCGCTCACCTTACAGGTTGCATTTCAGGCGTCCATGTTTTATTTATTACCAGGCCTATTCGGAGTTAACAAAAGGTAGCATGCTGAGCGATGCCATTATTACCATGAGTTCGCTTAACCTGATTGCAGGTGAAATGGATGGATAATACATTTGCATTGGTTAAACAATAGGTATACCAGCAGCAGTTTTCATAGCAACATCGTTGCGTCGCAAGCACTTTATCTTTTAGTACAATGCGCAGCGGTAGGTTTCATTTTTAAGTTGCTACTTTTACCCGCCACCTTAAAATGTGGTTGGCAACTTTGAGAAATTATAAAGAGAATAATAAATTGAAATAATGAGTATTCAATTTTCGGAGCAACGGTTAAACAAAGTGCAGGAAATTATTAAAAGGTAT
>JBBSJX010000464.1:0-3325 GCA_038256825.1 Chitinophagales bacterium | reverse complement strand
CACTCCGCTTGACGATGGAATCCCTAATGAAATGAGCAATTATTATTCAAAAGCTTACCTGCAGCATTTGTTTGTTGCCAACGAAATATTGGCATTGCAACTGGCCAGCATACATAACTTATCATTTTATTTATGGCTGGTAACCGAAGCCCGTACCCAAATATTAAACGGAAATTTTGTTAGCTGGAAAACTGAAATGGTGGAGAGGTTACAGACCCGCTTATAAAATAACCAGTTTATTAGCTTTATTAGTTTGATTGTTTTGGCGAACTAAGCTGAATATTGATTTGAAAGTACAAGAGTGCGACGCAACAACTGCCAGATAGTTATTGAATGATTGGCCCATAATTTTTTATAATTATATTTTTATGACCCCCACCATTTGAGCAACCACTTAAAAGGGATTATTAACAAGTTACTATCCGTTCTGTCAGCAGTTCCTTTTATCTTTGGCAGCACCGCTTCAAGGCATGAAAAAATTAGACTGGTACATACTAAAAAGTTTTCTTACAACCTTTTTCTTTTCAATATTTCTGTTTACGTTTATTACAGTAGTAATTGATGTGAGTGAAAAAACAGATGATTTTGTAAACTCGAAGTTGGGTTTTATGGATATTGTTACCAAGTATTATTATGGTTTCATCCCGCATATTTTAGCCTTGTTGTTCCCTATTTTTGTTTTTATTGCAGTGGTTTTTTTTACTTCAAAAATGGCTGGCCGCAGCGAAATTATTGCCATACTGGCCAGCGGCACCAGCTTTAATCGTTTTTTACGACCCTTTTTTATAGGAGGCGTTTTACTGGCGTCGTTATTATGGGTAGCCAATCGTTTCATAATTCCGCGTGCAAACGAAATAAGGGTAAGTTTTCAGGCAAAATATATTGATGGCAATTCAACTTATAGCCCCCTGGTTAGCCAGCGAACCAACCTTTACATAAGAATAGATTCCTTTACTTATGCGGGTGTGAACTACGATACTTTAACCAAAACCGGCACAGGGTTTTTTATGCAGCGCATAAAAAATAATAAAATGAATTATAACCTGAGAGCTGAAACCATTAGGTGGGATACGGCAAAAAACAAATGGCAACTGGACAATGTACTGGAGCGAACCATTAATGGTTTAAATGAAAAGGTGACCCTGGTGCCCAACAAAATAATGAACTTTAATTTTAAGCCTTTTGATTTAAAGCGTGATGAATATGCCAAGGATAAATTAAATACCCCCGACCTGGACCGGTTTATAAAACTGGAAGAATTGCGCGGCGCCGAAGGATTGAACACCCTGAAAGTGGAACGCTACCGCAGGGATGCTACCCCGGCAGCAGTGCTTTTATTAACCATGATAGGAGCCGTTGTAGCCAGCCGTAGGGTGCGGGGCGGCAGCGGAGTGCACATGACCATTGCCTTTTTAACCACCGCACTTTTTATTTTAACCGACCGTTTTTCAACTATTTTCTCCGTAAAAGGCAACTTATCACCGTTGCTGGCCGCATGGTTACCCAACATACTTTTCAGCTTTGTAGGATTGTGGTTTTATAAAAAAGCACCCAAATAGTATTCAGTAGTTATTTCAGCTAATACATACACAATCTTTTGTTGTGTATGTAACTTGTTTTATCTTAGCCCCTCTACATTCAAACGTCCCTCCTTCTGCTAAGGAATGGTGTTTTATTTATAATATTTCATAAAAACCAGTTGACTGACATGGGAATTATTAAAGACAAGTTTAGGGCAAAAGCTGACACAGCCTCCAAAGATATTAAGGAATTGCTCCAGGAGCATGGCAGTAAGGTGATTGGTGAAGTAACGCTATCCCAAATTTACCAGGGAATGCGCGGCATTACAGGATTAGTAAGCGAAACCAGTTTATTGGATTCGCAGGATGGTATCCGTTTCAGGCAATACAGCATACCCGATTTACAGGAAAAATTACCACGGGCCGAAGGTGGAAATGAACCATTGCCCGAAGGTTTATTTTACCTTATGCTTATTAACGAGTTACCTACCCAGGCCGATGCTGACCTGATTACCGGCATATGGCAACGCAGGAGTCATGTACCCAACCATGTGTTTGCTACCATTGATGCTTTACCGTTACACACCCATCCTATGACCATGTTTGTTGTAGGAATTATGGCACTGCAAACCGAAAGCAATTTTGCCCGCAGGTATGCTGAGGGAATGAGCAAAAAAGATTATTGGGATCCCATGTTTGACGATGCAATGGATCTGATAGCCAGGTTACCCCGGATTGCCGCATACATCTATCGCAGAAAATATAAAAACAACGTTCATATTCAACCCGATGGCTTATTGGATTGGTCGGGCAACCTGGCCCACATGATGGGTTTTCAGGACGAAGGATTTAAAGAATTGATGCGACTATACATGACTATTCATGCCGATCATGAAGGTGGAAACGTGAGTGCGCATACTACCCACCTGGTAGGTTCGGCACTGAGCGATGCCTACCAGAGTTTGGCAGCAGGCATGAACGGTCTTGCGGGTCCTTTGCATGGCTTAGCCAACCAGGAAGTAATTAAATGGATTTTTGAATTACGTGAAAAGATAGGTTCCGATAATCCAACCAAAGACCAGATTGCAAACTACGTTCAGGAAACATTAAAGGCCGGCAAAGTGGTACCGGGTTATGGTCATGCAGTATTACGCCAAACCGATCCAAGGTTTACTGCACAAATGGAATTTGGCAAAAAACACATGCCCAACGATCCTTTGGTACAAACAGTTTGGAATATATATGAAGCCGTTCCCCCCATTTTAGAATCGTTAGGAAAAGTAAAAAACCCATGGCCTAATGTTGATGCACACAGTGGTGCTTTACTGGTGCATTACGGTATGGTTGAGTACGAATTTTACACCGTACTATTTGGAGTGAGCAGGGCGCTGGGCGTATTGGCCAGCCTTTGTTGGGACAGGGCTTTGGGCATGCCATTGGAGCGCCCCAAAAGCGTTTCAACCCGCCTGGTTAAAGCCTGGCTCGATGGCAAAGAAGAAATTTGGGACTAAGAGTTTAAATAGTTTTAAAAATATAAATCCAGCCAAACAGGCTGGATTTTTTTTAAGTGCCTCCATTTAAAAGATAATTTTTTGGTAGCCAGCTAAATAACTTTTATGAATCTTTGGTTGCCACGCTCGGTTCAAATATGGTTTTTCATAGCATCGGTGGCAGTACTTCCTTCGTTTAACAATGAGTTGAAATCATATACTTTATTACTTTATTCATCCATTATAATATCATCACTTCATTTATTAATTTATAAGTAATAGGTTTATGCAGTATACGTTCATTATCATATATCT
>JBBSJX010000463.1:0-3335 GCA_038256825.1 Chitinophagales bacterium | reverse complement strand
TGTTGCTAAAACAGGGCAAAAACCCTCAATTTTTTACCAGGTTGATACATTTAAAATCAATAGGAGAATTCATTTACAGTGTCTGATAAATTATATCAATACTATTCCCAAAGGGGCAACACTTTAACTTGGACTGGTGTTATAAAATTTAAAAAGATTAAAATAAAGTATTGAAGAGTGGTTGTTGATTTATTTCAACTTTGGATTGTTGAGGTGCCTTTGTGCATCGCGAATGGTTTTCTTTTCAAAGTTTTTTTGCAAAGCTTTAGTAAGGTCTACCCCGGTTTGATTGGCTAAACATATTAAAACCCATAAAATATCTGCCATTTCATCGGCAAGTTCCTTTTGCTGGTCGCCTTCCTTGTTGGACTGGTCCCCAAACTTTCTAACCATTAACCTACTTAACTCCCCCACTTCTTCCATTAAAATCCCCAGGTTGGTGAGTTCACTAAAATATCGCACACCAACGGTTTTAATCCATTCGTCAATTTTTTGCTGAGCTTCTGTAATAGTTAAATCAGTCATAACAATAAAATTTATTCCCTGTTTTTCGAATCAATACAAATGGTAATCGGTCCATCATTAATTAATGTCACCTGCATATCAGCGCCAAAAATACCGGTGGCTATATTTTTACCTAATTCCTTTTCAAGGCAACTGATTAACTGTTCATATA
The DNA here is from genome assembly GCA_038256825.1 of Chitinophagales bacterium. Classification (GTDB taxonomy): domain Bacteria; phylum Bacteroidota; class Bacteroidia; order Chitinophagales; family Chitinophagaceae; genus Segetibacter. The sequence continues at coordinate 2,659 of JBBSJX010000463.1, read as the reverse complement.
CAGGTATTGCTATTGCAGGTTTTGATGCTTTTATATATGATGGCCTGTTTCCTTTTTTTGTACTGGCATGAAGCGTAAACTGGCTTACCAGCAACAGCTCACCCCCTGTTTCCTTCAGGCTGATATTCATTATTCCATTATCGTCGCCAAAAATCCGGAGGTTTACAATTTTACTGCTGATCCATTCAATATCAGCAATATTATCAGAATCTTCAATCCCTACTAAGACCAATAAACCCTTTGCTATTTTACCTGAAACTATTTCATCAATAGTAACCGAACACTCGCTAACCCGCTGTATTACAACTCGCATAAACCTGATTGTGTTTAACCATTATCTTTAGGCTGATGAAGATAGATATTTACCCTGAAATTGTTTTTAATACTGCCCGCAGTGGAGGTAGTGGTGGCCAGAATGTGAATAAGGTAGAAACCATGGTAGAAGGCCGGTGGAAAGTGGCAGATTCAACGTTGTTTTCACCTCATCAAAAGGAACTCATTGCTCAAAAACTGGCTAATAAAATTACTTCCGAAGGGTATTTGCTGGTAAAAGCCCAGGTTGAAAGATCGCAGCTAGGGAATAAACAACTGGTAATAAAAAAAATGAACCGGCTGATTGAACAGGCGCTTATTAAAAAGAAGTTTAGAATTGCTACAAAACCTTCTAAGGCCGCAAAGGAAAAAAGGATACAAGGGAAAAAAATAAATGCTCAGAAAAAAGAAAACCGGCAAAAGGTATACACCGGGCGTTAATGGATTTACATCTGATCACTATTTTAATTTCGTATTTAAGTTATGCGGCCGCTTTCAATAATATCGTTACTGCTGGTTACTTTTTTTGGATGCCTGGGCATAATGGCATGCAAAAAACAAAACCTTTTAAACAACTACAGTCTTACCCCCCTGAATTTCAAAAATCCTGCTGGCTGGCCAGGCCCTCAATACAATTTTGATAGCAACCGCTTAACGAAAGAAAGTTTTGAGTTGGGAAGAAAATTGTTTTACGATGGAAAACTTAGTATTGACGGCACCGTTTCGTGTGCTAATTGCCACCAGCAATATGCAGTCTTCACCACTTTTGATCATGATTTAAGCCACGGCATTAATAATACCCATACTACCCGCAATGCCAGTAGCTTAACCAACCTGGCATGGAGAAAAAACTTTTTGTGGGACGCCGGCACCAATCAATTAGAAGAAGTTACCCTTGCACATATTACTTCTCCAACCGAAATGGGTGAAAGTCTGACCGGGGTAATAAATAAATTAAAATCAGATGCCACCTACCGGCAACTTTTTAAAACAGCGTTTGAAGATGACATTATTAATAGCCAAAGAATGTCGAAAGCGATCAGCCAGTTTGTATTAATGATGGTTAGTAGCAACAGCAAATATGATAAGGTAATGCGTGGAGAAACTTCTTTTAATACTCCCGAAAGTTTAGGTTATACAATTTTTAAAGCAAAATGTAGTAGCTGCCATGCAGAACCGCTGTTTACCGACAATAGCTTTAGGAATATTGGTATGCCAGAGGATATTCATTTAAAAGATAAAGGCCGGATGCGGATAACTAACAACCCTGGCGACTCATTAAAGTTCAGAGTTCCTTCGCTTAGAAACATTGAATGGACAGCACCCTACGGCCACGATGGAAGCTTTATAAACCTTGACCTTGTAATGGAGCATTACAGGAGCAAAGTGGTAGACGGCCCCACTACCGACCCGCTTGTAAAAAACAAAATCCCCATCAGCAATTTTGAAATTGGCCAGTTAAAAGCTTTTTTATATACGCTAACTGACACTGCATTTATAAATGACCGTCGGTTTTTAAACCCTTAATTCGTATTGTTTTTAAGATATTAATGATTGTTACCGGTGTTTATATTCTTACTGCTATTTTTGCCCAAATAAAAAAATTCAGTTGAGTGGTATTAAAAATTTAGCAGGACAAACCGTATGGTATGGCTTTAGTTCTATTGCTGCACGATTTATAAATTACTTGCTTACTCCCTACTTAACCATGGTGCTTACCAAAGCCGATTATGGTAAACTGGGTTTGGTATACGCTGCAATACCCTTACTAAATGTGCTGTTTACTTATGGTTTCGAAACGGCTTATTTTAGGTTTGCGCAACGTAAGGAATTTGAAACAACCATTTATAGTACCGCAAGTTTATCGCTGGTTGCCACCACTGTGTTTTTTGGGATAGTCATGTTTGCATTCCAGGGCAACCTGGCAAATTTTGCAGGTATCCCCGATTACCCTTTGCTCATCCAGCTCAGTATTGTTATTATTATAATCGACACCTTAACTACCATTCCTTTTGCCCGTTTAAGGCAACAAGGCCGTCCAAAAAAATATGCTTTTATAAGAATAGCGGGTATCTTAATAAATATTGCTGCAACCATTTTTTTCTTATCCTATTGCCCGGCACAGTTAGAAAAAAATCCTTCCAGTTGGGTGGGCTGGATTTACCAGGCCAATCTAAACCAGGTAATTTATGTGGTCATTGCTAATGTAATTCAAACATCCTTTACCCTACTGCTGTTATCAGCGGAAATTGGTGAAATAAAGCTTGAATTTAATGGTAAACTATGGCGTGAAATGATCATTTAGGCGCTACCGGTGGTGGTTGCAGGTATGGGCGGTGTGAGTAAC
>JBBSJX010000462.1:0-3339 GCA_038256825.1 Chitinophagales bacterium | reverse complement strand
GGTGAGATTGGGAATAGCATCCAGCTTGTATAGCTTTTTGAGATCGCCGGATTTATTTTTCCGATGTGTAAAAACGGTAACATCGTGCCCTCTTTTACAGAGATGCAACACCTTGTTGGTTATAAATGTTTCACTGATAACAGGAAAGCTTTCAACGACAACCGCAATATCCATGGTTAATTATTGAATTTATTGCGGTGATGATTGCTCCAGTTCACCAATGAATAAAGTGTCCAGATAAACCAGCTCCAATCTTCTTTTCCGGAAAAATGCTGGTTTAAAAGTTGTTTAATTTGTTTGCGGTTAAAAAACTTACTTAAATCTCCTGGCATTTCAAGAAGCTTTGATTCTATATCCTTTTTAAGCGATCCTTTAATCCAGTCGCCTAATGGAATAACAAAACCCTTTTTAGATTTCATAACCAACTCGCTGTTTGTTTTACTTATTAGTAATTTCTTCAGGTTTATTTTACCTACCCCGTTTTCAATACAATCTTTATAATTTAACCCGGTACTGTAATCAATTATTGCATTTGAAAGAAGTGGCACCCGAACTTCCAGGCTATGAAACATACTTGCCCTATCTACTTTAATTAAAATACGCTGCAGGTGAATATCAAATTCAAGTTTTCGTAAAATATCCATCAGGCTGCTTTCATCGGTATCGGTAATGCCTGCTTCTTTATAAATTTCGTTAAACCAAAAAGATGTTGCTGGTGCTCCTTTAAAAACTTTGGGTATCCAGTAATCGGCCCCTGTTACAAATAACGACCGATAATAAAAAGCAGGGAAATCATTTTCTTCCAGATGTTTTTTAATAAGGGTTCTATTGCCCGACCGTGTAATTTTTTGTTTTAAAAACCCTGCCCATCTTTCCAGCTTGCTTTTATTGTATTCAAGTCCTTGCTTTAGCATTTTAGCATTTCGGGGGTATCCCCAAAATAATTCATCCCCACCATCGCCGCTTAAAGCAACGGTAACCTTTTTCCGGGCATAATCCGAAAGTAGCAATGTGGGTATAGAAGAAAAATCTGCGAATGGTTCGCTAAATGCAGCGGTATTGTTTTCAATTGTATTTAAAAGATCCTTGTCGGTTATGTTTTTACAATGATGTTGGGTTTTAAAAATACCGGCAAAGGCTGCGGCAGCATCACTTTCATCAAATCTTTTATCATCAACCCCAATAGTAAACGATTGTATGGGAGCAGTTTTATTTGCATAGTATGAAACAAGGGGACTATCTACACCGCCCGACATAAATGTGCCCAGCAAAACATCGCTGACCAATTGATTGGTTACTGAATTTTCCAAAACCTTTTCAAGACATTCATTCTTATTCTCCTTACTTTTTAAAGGATAATTAAAGAAGCAGGTAGTTTTAAACTGTTTTTCGTTTACAACAACATAATGTCCGTGAGGCAATAAATACGTCTGATCGATGATGCCGGTATTTTCGGGCACATAGCCTAACGACAAATAAGCGCCTAAAGCGCCTTCATTAATTTTGTTATTTCTAAAATAACGGTGATTTATGATGTGGTCATATTGGGAACTGTAAACAAGCCCCTGTTCATTTTTACCAATGTACAAAGGTTTAATGCCTGCCCTGTCTCTTGCTAATACAAGTTCGTTTTTCGACTTATCATAAAAGGCGAAAGCAAATATTCCATCAAAATGCTCCAGTACATAATCAATTCCAAAATGAATGAGTGCATACAAAAGCACTTCGGTATCTGTTGTAGATTTAAATTGATACCCTTGCTTTATAAGTTGTGGCTTAAACTGCTCCGTGTTATAAATTTCACCATTAAACGAAATGCAATAATTGCCATCAGCTGAAAGCATGGGTTGGTTTCCATGTTCACTTAAATCACGAATGGACAACCTTACAAAACCAGTGGTGTAGTTGGAATTATTAGTCCAGCTCCCATTGGAGTCCGGTCCACGGTGATGCATACTTTCCAAAGCCCACTTTATAAAAGGTGCTTCGTTATGTTTGTCATCCGAAAATTTAAATACACCTACAATGCCACACACAATGCTTACTATAATTTAATGGGTTGAATTCCATAATTTTTTACTGCTTCCTCATAAAGCTCCCTGTATTTATGGGTAATCATATCCCAGGTATAATGGTTAACTACTTTTCGGTATCCATTATTACCCATGTAACTACTTTTCTTTTCTTCATTACACAAAAACTCAATTTTACCTGCCAGATCATTAACATTGCCAGGTTCAACTAAAAACCCATTTATCCCCTCATCAATTACTGTTTTTACTGCACCGATGTTTGCGCCGATAACCGGCTTTTTACAAGCCCAGGCTTCCAGGTAAACTATTCCAAATGATTCTTCAGTTGAAACGGAAACAAAAACATCGAGGTTATTGTAAATTGCTGATTTTTCGGAATCGCTAAAATTTGAAATAAAGCGAATTTTGGAAGCATGATTACCCAAACTATAGACCTTTGCTTTTATAACATCAGTGTAAGCAGTTGGAGACCCCGCGATGATTAATTGTAAATCACTTCCCCTTTTCCACAACAATTCCATCGCATCAATCAATAATTCAATTCCTTTAAAAGGCTCATGCCGGCCTACAAACCCAATAATTTTACCGTGGCCTAAGTCATATTTACTTCTAAAATGCGCTGGAGAAACACTAATATCATAATCACTTAAATCAACCCCACAACCTATCACACTTATTTTATCTGTATTAGCTCCCAAGTCAACAAGCCTTTCCTTTTCATAACTGGTATTTGCAATGTAACAGCTTGAATGCTTTATAGATTTCAGTGTTTGAGGATCAACCGCATTTGGCTTTTCATCTTCTTTAAAATGAATTGCTCCCATAAACAAAAATGGCTTTAAAGCATTTTTACTTAAAGGATAATGCATGAATTTATAGCTGTGGGAAGAAGCGCAAATCACATCACCATCAAAATTTTTTATGTAGCGATCCATTGAGGGCGACCAGGGCCCATGAATATATTTACTTAAAAAGACAGGCTCTTTTAAACGCAGGATTACCAATATTTTATTTAGTAAACGAAAACCCGGTAAATGAAACCTATAGAACGGAAACCGTTTTACAACAACTCCATTTATCGTTTCTTCCTTGATACTTATTTTTTTATAAAACTTTTTCTCAGGTCCATAATACGAATCTGTTGTACAAACTATTACCTCATCTCCATAGTTCTTTACCAGGCGTTCCGATAGTTCCTTAAATAAAATTTGCGTTCCGCCTTTTGAAGGAAAATAATTTTGAACTATGTGAAGTATCTTCATAATACTTCCAACTCTTTTTTCATAATCCCTGCTACCCTATCGGT
>JBBSJX010000461.1:0-3347 GCA_038256825.1 Chitinophagales bacterium | reverse complement strand
GTTTAAGTTATTTGCTGGGCACAAAGCACGGTGTAGGAAATTGTATTGTTATGAACCACCTGGAAGAATACTATCCTGAAGGTGTTGCTGAGTTTAAACAAATGGTTGAAAAAAACAATATTGATATACCAACCGGTATTTGCCAGGGCCTGAGCGATGAAGATTTTAATAAAATGATTGATGTAAGCCTGGTAATGAAACCATTGTGGGAAAATGCTTTGGGTAAGGATTGGGAAAAACAAATTACCAGGGAAAAATTAAGGGCGCTGTACGAAAAGTTATAAGTTGTAAGTAATAAGTAATAAGTGACTGCCATTTAATTGATCTATTGGCAGTCTTTACATTTACCGGTTACAATTACTTCAATCAGGTTGGGCTTAAAATCTTTGGGAAGCCTAATCTCAGGTACCGAAACCGCCTCCAGGCAAAAGGTCGTCTGACAATAATCGCAAACAAAATGTACGTGGTTATCGTGATGGTGGCCTTCACTACACTCATCTTTACATAAAGCATAACGCACCGAATTATCCGCCGTGGGTATAGTATGAATAATTCCTTTTTCAACAAAAGTTTGCAAAGTGCGGTAAATGGTTACCCGGTCAAACTTTTCCCCGGTTCTTTTCTCAATATCATTATGTTCAAGGGCACCTCCATTTGCCTGGAAGAGTTCCAAAATTTTTTTTCGGCTGGCCGTCACACTTAACTGGTTACGTTTTAATATATCTGGTACACTCAAAATCATTTTTCTATAAACTATTTAACGTGGATTATTGGTAAAAACACTGTTTACAAAACCGGATGGACCCATCTTTTCCTTCAACAATCCTTTAATATCTTCAGACAATTTTTTCATTTCATCCTCTTTTAAAGCATCATAAACCCCGCCGCGCACCTGCCCGTTTTTATCAACCAAAGCAAAAAACTGGGTATGAATAAACTGGTCTTCAATTTTCTGAAGGTTATTTTTAGGATCATCCAATAAGTAACTCACCCGTGCTGCATTGTACAAACTATCCTTTCTGCCGGTGAGCAGTACCCATTTTTTTGTATCTATGTTCATGCTATCGGCATAAAAACGAAGCCTTGCCAGGGTATCGGTTTCGGGTTCCACCGTATGAGCTAATATTAAAAAGTCGGGTTCATCTTTAAACTCGCTATATAATTTTTTCATGCTGCCAGCCATTTTGGGGCAAATGCCTTTGCAGGTTGTAAAAAAGTATTCAACTACAGCTACTTTACCCTGCAGGTTTTGCTCGGTAACAACAGCCCCATCCTGGTTAACAAACGAAAAAGGCTTTACATAACTTACTACGGCAAGCTTGGTTTTCCACTCATCCGTTCCGGCAAAAACAAAATATAGAAACCCAACTGTTAGAACCACAAAAAAAATCCCATACCCTAAAATCTTCTTTCTCATACCTATTATTTGATCGGCCCAAAGTTACGCCCCACATATGTGAATGTTTAGAGAATTATAAAACTTAGAATAAATTTTGCAACAAAGTTGCAAAAGGGTACTTTTGTGCATTATGAGTACACGAATTAATTGGGATGCTCTTGGAATAACTACATCGTTGGCTTGTGCTATACATTGCGCATTGCTACCGTTAATACTTACCAGTCTGCCCATATTTGGAATCGAAATAATTGACAACCCGGTTTTTGAAGTGGGTATGGTTGCGCTGGCGTTTAGTATTGGAATTTACTCGCTGTATCATGGCTATAAAAAACACCACCACAGCTTTAAACCAATAATCATTTTTTCAATAGGTTTCCTGTTCCTGGTTTTAAAATTGTTTTTTATTCAATTTGAACTTTGGTTGTTAATACCCGCGGTTATAGGAATAGTTGTTGGGCATGTATCAAACTATAAATCGTGCAGAGTGCATAACCACGCACATGCCACTGATTGCGATCACGAGCATATTATCAATTAATATTTATTTTAGAGGATTTTTGGATCTGGATTTATATTAGCAAATAATAATCTATCGGATAGTGGTTGTCTCGGCTATTGCCCATCTAGCCGACTGGCGAATGCCCGTAAACTTTTGATTATACTTATTGACACCCGAAGCTTATTGTAATAATGCATTATCTGAATAGAAAGAAGATATCAGCATTCAATCCTCCGTATTTTGCGTTCAGGCTTATCGTTTGCCCCGTACTATAAACTATCTTCTTTGGCTGCCACATGGGGATCGCCAACCGCTTCAAAATTCAGATTGCAAAATGCTTATTAGCCCGATTACGCTTAATGAGTCTTACAAGGGTGCCTACACCAACTGGCGCAACATCTGCTCATTAATTTTCACTTTTGGATTTCCCAGTAACAGATAAATGGGAAACCTGCTAACGTGGGCTTATTTAAAAACTCCTTTTGGAGCCTGCTATACCCACATCTGTCGGCCAATGGAAACAAAGAGTACAAATAGGTAGTCTCCCCCAAATAATTACCAGCTTTTGCCTCGTTTAATAATTTTGAATGTTAATTAAATTAGAAAATATAATCTATTTTAGAATAAATTTTAATTCTTTATTAACGGCATATCTACATATTACATTTAATAGGATGCCTAGAGGAGTAATGATATTTTAACCTTTTTATTTGTGTTCATCATAAAACCAAAATTATTCATATGCAAATAAAAAAATCGATTACCTTATTTACCTTATTGTTTCTGCTGCTTACCAACGTTTCTTCATTTGGCCAAAACAAAATAAGTGGAAATGTAACAAACGAAAATGGCGAAATTTTACCAGGGGCTACCATTCAGCTTGAAGGAGCCTCAAGCATCACAATTACAGATTCAAAAGGCCAATATACGCTGAACGTAAACAAGCCATTTCCCTGGACGATAACAGTAAGTTATGTAGGATATGTGGTTAAGGAGTTTGCCATAACCCAGGCTGGTACTAATCACTTCAGGCTGGTAGAGATTGGAACATTAGGGACAATAACATTATTAGGCACCCGTGGCAAACCACGGACTGAAGTAAATCGTCCTGTGCCAATTGATGTGGTACAGGCAAAAGAATTACAAAATACCGGCCAGATAGAATTGGGACAGCAACTTCAGTTTGCATCCCCTTCATTCAATTCAGCCAAATATGGCATCAATGGATCCTTGGTATATGCCAATTATGCAACCTTACGTGGAATGGGGCCTGATCAGCTGCTTGTGCTGGTAAATGGTAAACGCCGCCATCAGTTTTCAATCCCACATATTGGATTTTCTATTGCAAGAGGATCTGTAGTGACAGATTTAAATGCCATTCCGTTTTTAGCGGTAGAGCAAACCGGGATCTTAAGAGATGGGGCATCGGCACAATATGGTTCCGATGCC
>JBBSJX010000460.1:0-3360 GCA_038256825.1 Chitinophagales bacterium | reverse complement strand
ATATCATTAAGATCATTTATTATATTCAAAGCTCAAATAAATACCTTCATGACAAGTACTAAAAAGAATAACCATTCGGCCATTGCCATTATTGGCATTTTATTTTTTGTTTTTGGCTTTGTAACGTGGTTGAATGGAACGCTCATTCCGTTTTTAAAATTAGCCTGCGAACTGGAAACGGATATACAGGCATTTTTTGTAACGTTTGCTTTTTATATGGCTTACTTCTTTCTGGCTATTCCCTCATCTTACATTATTAAAAAAACAGGTTTTAAAAACGGAATGGCCTGGGGCCTGGTTGTTATGGCGATTGGATCGATCATTTTTATACCTGCCGCCAACCAACGAAATTTCGGTTTGTTTTTAACAGGCCTGTTTGTGCAGGGTATGGGGCTTGCCTTATTGCAAACGGCGAGCAATCCTTACATAACCATTATTGGGCCTATTGAAAGCGCGGCAAAAAGAATAAGCATCATGGGTATATGCAATAAAGTTGCAGGCATGCTTAGCCCCATAATTTTAGGTGCATTGGTATTAAAAAACGCAGGCAAAGTGCAAAACGATTTAGCTGCCGCCACGAATGCGGCTACCAAAAACGTGTTGTTAAACGAAATGGCGCAGCGTGTTATTATGCCCTACATCATCATTACCGTAGTGCTGGTAGTATTAGCCATCTTAATCAAACTTTCGTCGTTGCCCGAAATAGATATGGATGATGACACGACACCAGCTTCGGAAACTAAAAAAACAAGTGTGTTTCAATATCCACATTTAATGTTAGGAGTGCTTTGCATGTTTTTATATGTTGGAGTTGAGGTGTTGGCCGGAGATGCTATTGGCATGTATGGTTTACAAATGGGGATACCTTTAGATGAAACTAAATATTTTACAACGTTTACTTTGTTTGCTATGCTGGCCGGATATATCATTGGCATTTTCACCATCCCAAAATATTGCTCGCAGCAAAAAGCACTGGCCATATCGGCAATTTTAGGAGTGATTTTTACCTTTTGCATTTTTGCAACTTCAGGTTATACTTCTATAACCTTTATAGCGCTGTTGGGATTAGCAAATGCATTAATGTGGCCTGCAATTTTTCCTTTGGCTATTGCCGGTTTGGGCAAGTTTACAAAAATAGGATCTGCTTTTTTAATTATGGGTATAGCCGGTGGCGCTATCATTCCGTTACTATATACCTTCTTACGCGATAAGGGTATCGCCAGTAATTCGGCTGCATTTCTAATTTGTGCTTTACCAGCTTATGTTTATATTTTTTATTATGCTGTTAAAGGATATGCGGTGGGAAAGAAATCTATCGCAACAACCGGAACTGAAGTTTCTATTACGGAAGAGGTGTTAGCATAAAAAGAAGGAGGATTGTATACATGAATACAATCCTCCTTCTTTTAATAAACTGCTACCAATTTACCTGTTATGGTATCTTCTTTTTCAATATCATTTTAGCTTCCTCATCTTTATATTCATCTATAAGGGTTTTAAGTTTTTTGGTAAGCGCCTGGGTTATTTTTTCATATCCCTTCTTACTATACAGGTTATTCATTTCATGCGGGTCTTTCTTCAAATCGTATAGCTCCCAACTTTCTACCTTTTCATAAAACCTGATGAGTTTGTATTGCTTTGTCTGTATTCCAAAATGCGGAGATACAGCATGCTCTCCATTTTCGTAATAATGGTAGTACATGGCATCTCTTCCTTTTTGCGCTTTAGCTAAAACAGGCAAAATAGATTTTCCCTGTACATCGGCAGGTATGGAAATGCCCGCAGCGTTTAAAACGGTTGGCGCAATATCCAGGTTCATTACAAAATCATTAGAAACACTGCCTGGTTTTATTTTGCCGGGATACCGCATTACCATGGGTGTGCGAAATGATTCTTCATACATAAAACGTTTATCAAACCAGCCATGTTCGCCCAAATAAAAACCCTGGTCCGAAACATAAATTACCAGTGTATTTTGAGCTAGTTGGTGTTGATCCAGGTAATCAAGTGTACGGCCTATGTTACGATCTAACGAAGCTGCTGTGCTAAGGTAATCACGCATATAATGCTGGTATTTCCACTCAGTTAAAGCATGACCTGAAAGATTGCTTTTTTGAAAATCGGCAAGTATGGGATTATAATAAGCATCAAATTTTGCTCGCTGTGCAGGGTTCATCCGGGTTATATTGTTATCCTTAATTTCATCAGGAAACATTTTAAGATCATAACCCATGATCATCGTTTTTTCGATGGTCATATCCTGCACTTTGGCCGCTTCCCTCCCTTTGTAATCATCATAAAAATTATGAGGCAAAGGAAAATTCACCTTATCAAACATACCCATATCACGGGTATCGGGCATCCAGGTGCGGTGGGTTGCTTTATGACCAATTACCAAACAAAATGGTTTGGATTTATCGCGCTGGTCCAACCAATTTTCGGAAACGTCTTCAACAACATTGCTAACATAACCATCTATTCTTTTCTTACTCCCATCCATCATTAAAAAATCGGGATTAAAATAATTACCCTGCCCCGGAAGAATTTGCCAGTAATCAAAACCCTGTGGCGTACTTTCCAAATGCCACTTACCAATCCAGGCAGTTTGGTAACCTCCATTCTGCAATTCTTTTACAAAGGTATTCTGGGTTCCATCAAACCTTGAATGGGTATTGTCTTTAAACCCATTTACATGACTGTATTTACCCGTTAAGATTACTGCCCTGCTGGGGCCGCAAATGGAGTTGGTTACATAGGCTTTATTAAACAACACCCCTTCTTTTGCAATACGATCAATATTGGGGGTTTGCATTAGTTTACTTCCATATGCACTGATTGCCTGGTAAGCATGATCGTCGGAAACGATGATCACTATATTGGGCCTTTGCTGAGCATTCAACATTTGTGAAACAAAAAGAACCACTGAGAGAAATAACGAACGAATCATTTTATAAAAAATTATTGGTGGTTGATATAATTATTAAATGTACAAGTGTGCGACGCAACAATGTAACATAGCACATCAACCGCTTGTACCAAAATATTAATACTATTGCACTTCATCGGGCAAAGGCACTGTTTACCACTTTATTTAAAGTGAGCCTTACTGCTTTCCTTTTGCGCAAAGGGTTAGTAGGCAGGATTGCCAACGTTTTCGTCTTGTAATTTTTGTATAAAAAAATTATGGTTCCAGCACCACCTTTCAAATCATCATCGTTGCCACGCTCGGTTCAAAAGCAGTTTTTCATAGCATCGTGACAGTTCATTGAGATTTATAAAACGGCCGCACAACCCAAATTCTATTTTATTACCGGTATTAAGCTTCTTAAAACACTGTTGAACTTTTTTACTTTTTACTTT
>JBBSJX010000459.1:0-3370 GCA_038256825.1 Chitinophagales bacterium | reverse complement strand
GAAGTGAGATTCCAAAACCGCCGCTGTAATGTAGATGCTATGGTTTTACCAGGCGATAGTGAGCCTTTGCCTGGAGCAATACCTTTAGAAGATATGGATGTATTAATAAACCCTTATCGCCGCGAATTAATTGTGAATCCTGAACATCCATATTTTGCTCAAATGAAATTGAAATAGTGGTCAGGTAATTTTCACTATGGTACCCCTTTCCTTATTTACCCAACACGCCACTCATTTACCCCCAAATCACTCCGCTTTCAATTGGTCTCAAACAACCAAGCCGTCAGGCTGAGTTTAATTCAGCATCCCCTGAAAATTAAGAACCATTAGTTATTGCCATTTCTATCTCTGCTAAATAATGGAAAAAAAGTACAAGTGTGCGACGCAACGGATGTTTCATAGTAGTAATATAGCTCGGTTCAAAAAAGTAATTCTCTAATTACCCGTGACTGTTCCGGATTATTGCGGAGAAAGGCATAAAAGACCAGAATTTTATCAGGTATAGTAATTGCTTACGGTTGAAGAAAAGAGTATTATGGCGCTGATAGGTGGAATAATAAAGAAAGCAATTGATTTTACCGGGTTTATAAGCGGAGAGCCGGAGCCGTTTAAAGCACAACAAGCCGTATTGGTAAATTTGTTGCAAAAGGCAAAGCTTACCGCCTTTGGTATGAAGTACAAATTTGGTGAAATGTTAGAGAGCGAGGATTGCATTAGCGCCTTTCAAAAAAATGTTCCCATATACGATTATGATGGTTTGTATAATGAATGGTGGCATTTCCTGCTTGACGGACACCAGAACGTTACCTGGCCCGGCGGCCAGGATTATTTTGCACTAAGCAGCGGCACCACCAGCGATAAAAAATACATACCTGTTACCGGCGACATGATAGACGCGATAAAAAAAGCAGGCATGCAACAGGTACTCAGCCTGAAGAACTTTGAATTACCGTCCGATTTTTTTGAAAAGCAAATATTAATGCTGGGGAGCAGCACCAGTTTAATACAAAAACAAGATCACCAGCAAGGCGAGATCAGCGGCATAAGCGCTGCCAACATACCCGGCTGGTTTGGGCCATTTTATAAACCCGGTGCCGAAATAGCATCTATTGAAAACTGGGACGAAAAAGTGAAACGCATTGCCGAAGAAGCGCCCAAATGGGATATTGGTAGCATATCAGGCATTCCATCGTGGGTTGAACTAATGCTTAAAGAAATTATTGAGCATAACAAGCTGCAAACCATTCACGATATATGGCCCAACCTACATGTATATACTTCGGGCGGAGTAGCGTTTGATCCGTATAAAAAAAGTATGGAAAAATTGCTGGCCCGGCCGCTGATTTATATTGATACCTACCTGGCATCAGAAGGTTACCTGGCTACCCAAAAAAGGCCCGACACCACTAGCATGACTTTGATTGTTGACAACGGCATTTTCTTCGAGTTTGTTCCTTTTATTGAAAACAATATAGATGAAGAAGGAAGGGTGAAGCAGGGAGTTTCAGCGCTTTGTTTAGAACAAGCATTGGAACACACAGAATATGTTTTACTTATTTCTACGGTGGCGGGTGCCTGGCGTTATATGATTGGTGACACGGTGATCATAACTAATAAAGAAAAGTCTGAAATAAAAATTAGCGGTCGCACCAAACATTATTTAAACGTGGTGGGTGAGCAACTTTCTGTACAAAAAATGAATATGGCCATTGCTAAGCTGGAGCAGGAATTTAATGCCGAAATAAAAGAATTTGTTGCATCCACCATTTTTGAAAACGAAGCATACCAAATGAAATGGGTCATAGGCACCGATAAAGAGATAGATGGGCAAAGTGCTGCCCGCATATTGGACCTGGAACTGTGCGACAACAACAAAAATTATAAGGTGGCTCGTACCAAAGCATTAAAAGGTGTACAGGTTGAAGCAGTGCCCGTAGCTCATTTTTACAAATGGAGCGAAACGTTTAAAAAAATGGGCGGTCAAACTAAAATTCCCAGGGTAATGAAGGAAGATGCCTTCATTGAATTTAGAGCGTTTGTCCAACAGCTTTCCTAAAAAAATAGATTGTTTTGAAAATTTCAACCGGCGTGGCGTAAACCTTTACATCACTGCCGGATAATATCATCTGCGCTCGTTTCTTCCAGCTTTTTTTGTTCCAGCGCACGCACCTTTTCCACAATAATGTCGGGCGACAGGTACAGCCGGCTGATTTTATCCTTATACGACTGCGGCAATTCCGCATTATTTAAAATAAATCGTTTAGTGGCTACAATATAATTACCCATTCCCCGCTCCACGGCATATGAATCCGCCATCATTTCCGCATGTTTTACAAACGACGAATGAAATACATAGCGATAGCCAAACGACATCATCTCCAAATTGCTCTTTCCCTCATAGTCCAAAATATGCCCCAGTTCATGCCCGATCCAACCAATGAACACCTCATCAGGGATGGTTAAAATGGGTAATTCGGAATTGACCAGCTTAAAATGTGCCGCAATGTTAATCCGGTACCTGCGATTTTTTTTACTGCCCAGCAAAGTAGAATAAACCGGTTGTGCCTGCATAACCGAAGTTTTAATGCGGGATTTAAAAATAAATTTGATGTGCGTTTCCTTCAACTCAGGGTAATACGATAAAGCCTTCAACACCTTCTGCCTGATAGAAGCAGGTATTTGTTTGTTTTGTTCGTATGGTGATTGTTGCGGTTCGCTTTGCGCCCTGGTTTGTAATGCTTGTGCTGCCATTATAAAAACTAATAGAATTTTTAAAGTCATTCCGGGTAATAATTTATGCTTGTAATCTTATAACCCATAAACAGGGGTTTTATTGTTTTACAACATTAATAGTGCCGACATAGTTGGGAAGCGCAATGGGATTATTTGGGGGCCGGCTTTGGGAATGCTATTAGGCATCGTTGTGTCACTCACTTGTACGGTAGTTAGGTAATTGAGCCAATAGCAAGTATAGAAATTGTAATGACTTTATACGGGCTGTACCTTTTATTGTGCGGTGCCAAATACTCACTAAAAAAAGTTCGTTTAAGGTGGTACATGTGATAACCACGAAAAGGCAAATCTCCGGGAAGCATTATCTGAAGATCAGGTTTTGCTTTATACTTCTATCTTTTTTTCTATTCTTTGTAAAGATTGCATTGCCACTTCGAAATTCGCATTAGTAAAAACTTCAAAATTTGCTTTACTCAGAAGATAGTATTTTTTTGCCTGCTCAAATGCTGATTGTTCTTCATACACCCTTCCTATCTGATGGTAAGTACCTCCTAATTCAAACTCAGTTCCTATTTTTGTGTTCCATTCAATTGCGTTCTGGTAAGGCTCTAATGCCAGCGGCCAGTTTCTTTGTTCT
>JBBSJX010000458.1:0-3375 GCA_038256825.1 Chitinophagales bacterium | reverse complement strand
CAAAAACGTAATACTGGCCGATGACGCAGTATCCGGCGCTGGCTTAGGGGAATTCAGGTCGTATAATGATTTATTATATAAACCCTGTAAAACAGTATCCGGCAGTTGTATCTTATCTAAACTCATTGATTATACTCTTGTTTTTTTAGTTTATTTGCAGTAAAATTAAGGATTATGATTGCAGCTGAAAACATCAATATTACGAAAGTAGAGCGAAGTAAACTAAAAGACATCAACCTCGAGAATATTCCCTTTGGTAAATTTTTTACCGACCATATGCTTGAAGTAGATTATGAAGACGGTGAATGGAAAACCGCCGAAATTAAACCTTATCAACCTTTGTTACTGGACCCTTCAACGGCAGCAATTCATTACGGACAGTCCATTTTTGAGGGTGTAAAAGCTTATAAAAATGCGGATGGAGAGGTTTTTGTTTTTCGTCCGCACGATAATTTTAAACGCTTTAATAAATCTGCCGAGCGTATGCAGATGCCTCAGATACCCGAAGAGATTTTTATGGAAGGCCTGCGCATGTTGATTGAACTGGATAAAAACTGGATACCCGACCAACCCGATCATTCATTATATATACGCCCCTTTATGTTCAGCACCGACCAGATGATTGGTGTAAAGCCGGGCGATAAGTATAAGTTCATGATTATTTTAAGTCCTACCGGGCCTTATTACAGCGCACCCATGCGTATTTATGTTGAAGAGCATTATGTACGTGCTGTGCCCGGAGGAGTTGGGTATGCAAAAGCTGCCGGTAATTATGGTGCCGCTATGTATGCCACAGCGCTGGCAAAAAGTAAAGGTTACGACCAGGTTTTATGGACCGATGCCTTTGAACATAAATTTGTACAGGAATGCGGCACCATGAATGTTTTCTTCATTATCGGTAATAAAGCCATTACCCCCGGCTTGGAAACCGGAACCATTTTGGCTGGCGTTACCCGTGACAGTGTAATTACGGTATTGAAAGAGATGGGCTTTGAAGTGGAAGAAAGGCGTCTAAATATCGATGAAATAATAGCTGCGCATAAGGCTGGTGACTTAAAAGAAGTGTTTGGAACCGGTACTGCCGCAACCATATCGCTTATAAAAGAACTGAGGTATAAGGATTACGTGATGGAATTTGACGTAGATAGCTGGAAAACAGCGCCTTCGGTAAAAAATCATTTAAATGCCATACGATACGGCCAGGTTGCTGATAACTACGGCTGGATGCAGAAAATCTGACTTTAAAAAGAGCTTAATATTGCTAAAGCCGCCTTCAAACGGCGGTTTTTTAATTTAATGTGAATAAAAATTGATTTTTTTTGATTTTTAGTTTCTCAAATCAAATTGTAAATCCTACCTTTGCCGTCCGAAAAATAAAAGGATAAAATGCCTACAATACAACAGTTAGTAAGAAAAGGAAGAGAAGTAATCAAAGCGAAAAGCAAATCAAGGGCTTTGGATAGTTGTCCGCAGCGCCGTGGTGTATGTACCAGAGTATATACTACTACGCCAAAAAAGCCAAACTCGGCATTACGTAAGGTTGCTAAAGTTCGTTTAACCAATAAAATTGAGGTTATCGCCTATATTCCTGGTGAAGGACACAATTTACAGGAGCACAGTATTGTATTGATACGTGGTGGAAGGGTAAAAGATTTACCAGGTGTACGTTACCACATCGTTCGTGGCAGCTTAGATACTGCAGGTGTAAAAGATCGTAAACAAAGCCGTAGTAAATACGGCACAAAAAGAGCTAAAAAATAAATTTAATAATGGTCAGACGAGGGCGTCAGACCAAAATAAATAACAATGAGGAAAACACAACCGAAAAAAATACCTTTAGCACCAGATCCTAAGTTTAACGACAAACTGGTTACACGTTTTGTAAACAACCTGATGTGGGCTGGTAAAAAAAGTGGTGCATACATTATTTTTTACGATGCTTTGGATAAAGTTGCCAAGCAAACCGGGGAAGATGGATACGAGGTTTGGAAGAAAGCCTTAACCAACATTACCCCAGGTGTTGAAGTACGCAGTCGCCGTATTGGTGGTGCTACTTTCCAGATTCCTGCGGAGGTTCGTAACGACCGGAAAGTTTCTTTAAGCATTAAGTGGATGATCAAATACAGCCGCGACCGAAACGGACGCAGCATGGCAGATAAGTTAGCCAACGAGATCGTTGCAGCCAGCAAAGGCGAAGGAGCTTCATTTAAAAAGAAAGAAGATACGCACCGTATGGCCGAAGCCAACAAGGCTTTCGCTCACTTCAGAATCTAATTTTTATATTCAACATATTAAAAGCCATTCCGCCTTAAGCGGGATGGCTTTTTTGTTTCTTCAACTCTGTGGCTATTTGGAGGTGGTCGCAAATTGCGACCTTAAAAATGCTGCTCAACAGCTTGAGAAACATCATTTGTTTGAATAAATTATATTTGTAATTCTTTAAATTGGCAGAATGGAAAAGGCAGTAAAGTCAATAGCACTTCTGGAAGAAGCAGTAATTAGTAAAATTTATTATATCCGTGAGCAAAAGGTAATGTTAGACAGAGACCTGGCAGAGCTATATGGGGTTAAAGCCATACGTTTAAGAGAGCAGGTAAAAAGAAATATTGAACGTTTTCCTAAGCATTTTATGTTTTGGTTAACGGCCAAGGAAGTGGAAATCATGGTATCGCAAAATGCGATACCTTCTAAACAACATTTAGGCGGTGCCTTACCTTACGCTTTTACAGAACATGGCGTATTGATGTTAGCCAATGTTTTGAAGAGCGAAAGAGCAATAGAAGTTAGCTTGAGATTGATAGAAATCTTCGTGAAACTTCGTGAAATGCTGCTTACCCACAAGGATATTTTACTAAAGCTGGAGCAGTTGGAAAATAAGGTAAGCAGCCACGACGAAAATATACAGATGATTTTTGAAGCTTTAAAACAGTTAATAAACCCGCCGCAGGAACCTCGAAAAAGAATAGGGTTTAAACCTGATAATTAATAGGTAAGCTTTAAAACTTCCTTTTCAGCAACGTCTCCGATACGGGTCGTTGCGTATCACGCAGCACCTGATATTTAACACATCCAAACCAGCCAGCTTTTTTGTTGTTTTAACGTTTGTAATTAATAAAAATAAACGTACCTTTGCGGCGCTAAAAGGTACAGCAGTGCAGGCATGGGCCGTATTTATTTAGCATACTATGAGAGTTTAATAAAACATATCGGCCCCGGTTCGCTTACAAACGAACTTTATACAAGGGGTATGCTTAATTCAAAGGCATAAAAAAGATCAGCAAAGAAATACAGTACAAGAGTGCGTTGCCACTGAAGCTTAATAAAGGTTCAAAAGCCGGGCTCACAATAATAAAATTTAAAAAACAATAAATATTT
>JBBSJX010000457.1:0-3377 GCA_038256825.1 Chitinophagales bacterium | reverse complement strand
TTTTATGTACAACCCTATAGCAACATATCGTTTTCAATTTCATAAAGATTTTTCGTTCGACCAGTTAGAAACAATCATTCCCTATCTCGAAAAACTGGGCATCAGTACCCTGTATGCTTCACCCATTTTTGAATCTACCCCCGGTAGTACCCATGGTTATGATGGTATTGATCCGCATAAAATAAATCCTGAAATTGGTACACTGGAACAATACTTAACCATTCACCAAAAATTAAAACAGTTAAACATTGGTTGGTTGCAGGATATTGTTCCCAACCACATGGCGTTTAACATGGGCAACAAGTGGTTGATGGATGTATTGGAAAAAGGCGAAAAGTCGGCCTATGCTGCTTTTTTCGACCTTTCGTGGACAGGCCAAATTTTTAAAGGAAGGATAATGGTGCCTTTTTTAGGAAGTCCATTGCAAGAAGTGATTGACAATAAAGAATTGAAAATTGATTACCAGGAGCCGCGGCTGGTGTTTAATTATTTTGATAATTATTATCCTTTAAGCCGCAAATCGTACACTACTATTTTAAAAAACAATGAAGCGTTTTTACCCGATGCCACAAAGCAATTAATCAGCCAGCTTGAAAACTTAAAGCAGGTGGAAGATGCCAAAACGTATGCACTAGAATGGAGCGAATTTTTACTGCAGTTTAATTCGTTAATGAAGAACAAGCAATTTGCAGCAGGTGTTTTTGAAAACCTTGAAAACATAAATAAGGACCCGGAAAAAATAAAGGAAATATCGGACGAGCAGGTTTACCAGTTAGCCTACTGGCAACGCACGGACAGCAAAATAAATTTCAGGCGATTTTTTACGGTTAATGGGCTGATAGCTTTAAACATTCACGATAAAGAAGTTTTTGATTACCATCACCAGTTTTTAAAAACATTGGTGGATGATGGCATCATCCAGGGCTTGCGGATAGACCATATTGATGGTTTGTACGATCCTACGGAATACCTGGAAAGCCTGAGAAAATTGGGCGGTGATGAAACATATATTGTTGTGGAGAAAATATTGGAACCCGGCGAACAATTACTTAACGAATGGCCTATCCAGGGTAATTCGGGGTACGATTTTCTTGCAATGGTCAATAACCTTTTCACAGAGAAAAGCAGTGAAGAACTGTTTACGAACTTTTACAATAAGCTGGTTGATGACGATACTCCTGTTCATCAACAGATATTAAATAAAAAGGCTTACATATTAAGCGAGCACATGGGCGGTGAGCTGGATAATTTAACCCGTCTTTTTAAAGAGTTAAACCTGGCCGATCCTGCCGAACTGGAGCAATTACCACCCGATGAACTAAGCCTGGCCATTGGCGAAATGTTGATACAATGCCCGGTTTACCGTTATTATGGAAACAAGCTTCCTTTGGAAAGTGCAGAAGCCGCAGCAGTTAAAAACATTATTGATAATATTAAAAGGGATAAAGATCATTTAATCCCCGCGCTTAATATTATTGAAAAAGCCATACTGGAAAAGCCATTTGAAAACGATGTGGTTTATAACACTAACGCGTTAAGGTTTTACCAGCGTTACATGCAGTTTACAGGACCATTAATGGCAAAGGGAGTTGAGGATACTTTAATGTACACTTATAACCGGTTTATTGGTCATAACGAGGTGGGTGATGCGCCCGAGGCTTTTGGTTATACTGTTGAAGAGTTTCATGATTTGATGCTGGAGCGCCAGCGCGACTGGCCATTGGCTATAAATGCTACCTCCACTCACGATACCAAACGGGGTGAAGATGTAAGGGCCCGTTTAAATGTATTAACCGATTTACCCGACGAGTGGTTTGCCGCAGTAGAGGAATGGCAACAAATGAACGCTGATATAAAAGTTAATGGTGCCCCAACGGTAAATGATGAGTATTTTATTTATCAAACACTAACCGGTGTATTTGCAATGCCCGGACAGGATGAAGACAACATTAGCGAACGCATGCAGGAGTATTTACAAAAGGCTTTGCGTGAAGCGAAAGACAATTCAAACTGGACCACACCTGATGAAGCCTATGAACAGGCTGCTAAAGATTTTGCTACACAATTACTTGACAAAAGCAGGCCATTCTGGAAAAGCTTTTCCGCATTTCATCACAAAGTTTCAAAGTATGGCGTGGTAAATTCGCTGGCGCAGGTGTTATTAAAGTTTACCTGTCCCGGTGTGCCGGATACCTACCAGGGTACGGAGTTCTGGGACCTTAGTTTAGTGGATCCCGATAACAGGCGACCGGTGAATTACAACGTGCTTCAAAGTTGGATGAACGAAGTGGATGAGCGTTATTTAAAATCGCCTGAGAGCTTATTAACC
The DNA here is from genome assembly GCA_038256825.1 of Chitinophagales bacterium. Taxonomy (GTDB): domain Bacteria; phylum Bacteroidota; class Bacteroidia; order Chitinophagales; family Chitinophagaceae; genus Segetibacter. The sequence continues at coordinate 1,048 of JBBSJX010000457.1, read as the reverse complement.
GATTTGTGGAGCAATCCTTTTGAGCCCAAAATAAAACTTTGGTTAACGCACACCTTATTCAGTGTTAGAAAACAATTGCCAGAATTGTTTGAGAAAGGCGAGTATATTCCTCTTAAAGTTGAAGGAGATTACAGCAGGCACCTGATTGCTTTTGTACGCAAGTTCCAGGATAGTTCAGTTGTTATAATGGCTCCATTGCACCTGGCAGAATTATGCGAAACCCAGCAATGTGAAATAGCTGATGTGCAGTGGGGAGATACACGCGTAGTATTGCCTTTTAATACCACGGGCGAAGTGGAGAACATCTTCACAAAAGATAAGATGGGCAATTTTAAGGAAATAGAAGTTCAGAAATTATTTAGCACCATTCCCTTAGCCGTTTTAAAAGTTACGCCATCCAATGGTCTTGAACGATCTGCTGGGTTGCTTATGCACATCACTTCTTTACCCTCTGCGTTTGGTATAGGCGATATGGGCCCCGCAGCAACCGGATTTGCAGATTTTTTGCAGCGCACCGGCCAAAAATACTGGCAAATATTACCCCTTAATCCTACCGAAAACGGGCAGGGCCATTCACCATACAGTGCCATAAGTAGCAGGGCGGGTAATACTTTATTAATCAGCCCCGAACTTTTGGTTAACGAGGGGCTGCTTACGCCTGATGATTGGAAAACCTTTGAGTTGGTAAATACCGATAAAGTTGATTTTGCAGCAGCAGAAAAAGTGAAAGCTGCCTTATTTAACAAAGCCTGGCAGGCATATAACAAGGGCAAGGCCGAACATTTACAGGGACCCTTCAAAACATTCTGTAAACAGGAAAAGGAATGGTTGGACGATTTTGCGCTGTACCTCGTTTTAAAAGAGCAGAATAATGGACAAGCATGGTTTCAATGGCCGGATGATTTTAAACTGCGCAACAGGCAGGTGCTGGATGAAGTAGCGGCTACACACCAGCAAGAGGTAGATAAAATAAAATGGCTGCAGTTTATTTTCCTCCGGCAATGGAAAGCCCTTAGGGCATATTGTAATGATAAGGGTATAAAATTAT
>JBBSJX010000456.1:0-3378 GCA_038256825.1 Chitinophagales bacterium | reverse complement strand
CCAATAGCAGGTTCAGCAAAAAAATGAGTTATTTGCTTAACAGTTTATTGGCGTTGGTGCTCCCTAATAAAAACAAGTAGAATTTGGTTACCGGCTTTTTATTTCCATAGCGGCATCCTTGCGTCGCACACTTGTACTTTAGTTATTTTATGGCATCATACTTTTTAAGTGCAACCATTATAAAATAAAATTGTTCTCAATTTTAAACGCTGCAACAGAGTTTGCCGTTGCTGAATTATGTTTGCACTTATAAGAATTTTGTAAATGACAGTTATTGACCACATCCAGCAAGCAAATGATACGCTTGTTTCGTTTGAAGTTTTACCCCCGCTAAAAGGCAAAAGCATCAATTCTATATACGACCACCTGGATCCATTAATGGAGTTTAAACCCTCCTGGATTAATGTAACCTACCACCGTAGCGAAAGCATGTTCAAAAAAAAGCTGGACGGTACTTTTGAAAAGGTAGAAGTACGCAAAAGACCCGGTACCGTTGGTATTTGCGCCGCCATTATGAACCACTATAAAATTGATGCGGTGCCGCACTTTATTTGTGGCGGCTTTAATAAAAGGGAAACAGAAGATGCCTTAATTGACCTGAACTTTCTTGACGTTGATAATGTGCTGGTATTAAGAGGGGATGCTGCAAAAAACGAAGCTTCCTTTGAACCCGAACCTGGTGGCCACCCTTATGCTATTGATTTATTAAAGCAGGTGGCTGACCTGAACAATGGTATTTACCTTGATGAAGAAATAAGGAATGGCGGTAAAACCAAGTTTTGTATTGGTGTTGCCGGCTACCCCGAAAAACATTTTGAGGCCCCAAACCTTGAGATAGATTTAAGAATGTTGAAGGAAAAAGTGGATGCCGGCGCCTGTTATGTTATGACCCAAATGTTTTTCGACAACCAGAAATATTATGATTTTGTGGCTGCCTGCCGCAAAATTGGTATCAATGTTCCCATTATACCAGGGCTTAAGCCTATAACTTCCAAAAAGCAGTTGTCTGTTTTACCACGCATTTTTCATGTGGACCTTCCAACGGATTTATCCGTTGAAATTATGAAATGCAAAACTGATGAAGATGTTGAGAAAGTAGGAACAGAATGGTTATTACACCAAAGCCGCGAACTGAAAAAATTTGGGGTGCCTGTATTACATTATTATACCCTTGGCAAACCTAAGGTTATCTGGAACGTAGTGAAAGAACTGGTTTAATTGGACTGTTATGGAAAAAGTAAACCTCGCGGAAAAATTCTCATTATTTACCGACCATTGGAACCCGCGCATTGCAGGTGAACTTAATGGGCAGCAGGTAAAACTTGCAAAACTCAAAGGTCCATTTGTGTGGCACAGTCATGAGTGTGAAGATGAATTGTTTTTTGTGGTAAAGGGCAGTTTAAAAATTGAGTTGCGGGATAAAACAATTGAAATAAATGAAAGCGAATTTTTAATTGTACCGAAAGGAGTTGAACACAAACCCATTGCTGAAGAGGAGGTATGGTTGATGTTGTTTGAACCTGCCTCTACTTTAAATACTGGTGATACCAACAACCAGTTCACTAAAAGTAATCTGGATAAAATATAATAGACTTTAGCCCACACATGTAGAACCAATCTTCAAGCAAATTACTGCTGCCACTGGAGGCTACAGTACAAGTGAGTGACACAACAATGCCCGTATGAAACTCAACTGCCGGTAACCAAAAACCCTCTAACTTAATTTTACTTTATTGAATTAAACACCGCCATATTAACCTTAACGGGGTATTTTTTCTTTAACAGGCCTATCCATTTGTTTTCCAAAACCTGCTGGTAATCGCTTATAACCATTCCTTTGGCATCATCAAAACTGCGTGGCTCGCCACCCTCGTAAACACGAAATATGTAATTGAAAGTGGTGGAATTATCCATTTTGTTTTGTACGGGGGCAGTAATTAATTTGGGTTGAAAATTAGTGCGCTCAAATACCTGTAACTGGCCCAACTCATATCGTCCGCTATCGGCTACAACCTGGTTGCCATAACTTTCCACTACCTGGCGCCACTCGCCGGGAGCTTGTTGGAGCTTTTGCTGTAGCGGGGCAATTATGGAATCGTTATATATGGAAACCACCAGTGCATCCGCACTGCGCTGCCATTTATATTTGTTTTTATTGCCGGCATAATACGCTTTTAAACCCGTGGTATCCGTATTGGCCTTTCCCCACACATTTAAATCCATAATTCCAAACAATAAATTGGCATCTTTAAACTCCTGCACCTGTTGTTTAAATGCCGGGCTATATTCTTCAAGATGGTTACGGTAATAATTGGCCGCTGTTTGATGAACAAATTCATCGTAAAAAGCAGTGTATTTTTTATCGGCAAAATTTGGTGAAGCTGCCCTGGACGACATGATGTAATTTGCCCAGTCTTTACCCGTAACGTTTTGTTTGGCAAACGAAAACAACAGCGATTTATCGTTCACTTTATTAGTAAGGTCTTTTTTATTTTGAAGCATACTGTCAGTAAAACGCCACAAATCGTTTTTGCTAATGGGAGCTTGCTTATAACCAATTTCCCGCATCTGGCGTTCAATCATCATTTTTTTTGCCTCCGTTAGCCGGTTATCCTTCTTTACTTTTTCCTGCAAAGCGGCCATGGCTTCAATATTTTTTGGATCTGTTTCTACCGGCAATTGGTTAATTAATTGAACAATATGGTAACCAAACGCTGTTGCAAAGGGTTTGGAATAGTCGCCCGGCTTTTTAAGACCAAAAGCTACTTTTTCAAAAGCTGGGCTATAGGTTCCAATGCCTATCTCAGGTAACTGGCCACCAATGGAAGCCGATGCGTTATCGTTGCTTACTGCATGCGCCAGGTCGCCAAAGGCAGTACCTTTTTCTAAGAGATTGTAAACCGAATCAACTTTATTTTTTGCTGCTGCCTTTTCAGCCTCAGTGGGGTTGGGAGGCCAGGCAATTAATATTTGTGCCGCTTTAACGCTTCCCAGGGGTTTGCGTTCTTCAACATTCTTAAATATATGGTAGCCAATTTTTGACCTGAAAGGAGCAGAAAATGTGGAGGGTTTAGTATTATATGCTGCCGTTTCGTATATATAGGGCAGAGTGAAAACGGTAATATATCCCAGATCGCCACCGTTTTCTTTGGTGTATGCATCATTACTGTATTCGGTTGACACCCTGGTAAAATCTTTACCGTTTTTTAATTCGTGCCAGGCAGCGTGGATTTTTTTATAAGCTTCGATTGTATCGCCGCTTACGGGCAACTCTATAAAAACCTGGGCAATGTGTACATCTTTCTGGCTGCGCTCAAATGCTTCTGTCACCAATGCATCCACTTTCGCTTCTTCATTTATAATATTCTCAGCAATTTG
>JBBSJX010000455.1:0-3389 GCA_038256825.1 Chitinophagales bacterium | reverse complement strand
GGCATTAAAAAAACGGTTGAAATATTGCCTGCCGTTTTAGTGTCGGGAATTTCGTTTGCTTTTCTTCAATTTTTTTCATCTAATTTTTTAGGCCCTGCCTTGCCCGATGTTATAGCCGGTATTGGTTCTATCATCAGCCTGATTGTTTTTCTCCGGTTTTGGAAACCAAAAACTACATGGCGCTTTCCGCAGGAACCGGAACCTACTATTGATACAAATGTGCACTATACAAATGGTGAAATTGTAAGGGCATGGACCCCTTTTATTTTGCTTACTATTATAATTATTGCCTGGGGCCTGCAACCCATAAAGGAAGTTTTAAACTCGGTAGGGCTTATCCAGTTTGAAATGCCGGGGCTGCATAATAGGATTGTAGACCGTAACAATAATCCTTTACCTCATATTTATAAGTTCAATTATTTATCAGCTTCCGGAACGGCTATATTTATTTCAGCGCTCATTTCTATACCACTGGTAGGTTTAAAATTTAGAGAAGGAATGAAAGTGTTTTTGATAACGCTCAACCAACTAAAATTTCCCATACTTACGGTGGCTGCGGTATTAGGATTTGCTTACATTGTTAACGATTCGGGGATTACCCTCACCATGGCGGCAGCTTTGGCCTACACGGGTTTTTTATTCCCGTTTTTTGCTCCCGTTCTTGGTTGGTTAGGGGTGTTTATTACCGGTTCCGATACATCGGCGAATGCCTTGTTTGGAAAGCTGCAGGCGGCTACGGCCACCTCTATTGGGGTTGACCCGGTAATTACTGTTGCGGCCAATGTATCAGGTGGTGTGGTGGGTAAAATGATTTCGCCACAATCTATTGCCGTTGCAGCCGCCGCTGGTGGGTTGGTTGGTAAGGAGTCTGACCTGTTTCGCTTTACGGTCAAGCATAGTTTTATAATGCTATTATTTATTAGTTGTATTGTGTTACTGCAGGCATATGTTTTTACCTGGATCATTCCCGAATACCAAATGCTGACCCAAAAACTGGTATCAGTAAATACCGTATTTACCACTGGTTATTGGTATTTAGCTGTTTTATTGGTGGTGCTGTTGGTATTAGCCACAAGTGTTTTAAAAATTCAACACAAGCATAGAATAAAAATTAATCTTGTTGAAAATGAAATGATAGAAGAATAGGAAGAAATATCACCTCATTAAAAACCTCAATTATGTAAAATGAATATTGTAGTATTGGATGGATATACTTTAAACCCCGGCGATCTAAACTGGGATGGTTTGAAAGCCCTGGGCACCCTGGCAGTTTACGACAGAACCCCACCCGAAAAGGTAGTGGAACGTGCTGCAAATGCTGCAATAGTATTTACCAACAAAACCCCTTTGGGCGCTGACCTTATTAACCAATTACCCGAATTGAAATTTATTGGCTTATTGGCAACAGGTTATAATGTTGTGAATACCGAAGTGGCAAAGCAAAAGGGAATTATAGTTTCCAACGTGCCGGGATATGGAACAGCATCCGTTGTGCAAATGACCTTTGCATTATTGCTTGAGTTGTGCCAGCATGTACAACATCATAGCAATACGGTTATGAATGGTAAATGGTCAGCCTCTCCAGATTTTTGTTACTGGGATTACCCGTTAGTAGAGCTGGAAAACAAAACGATGGGCATTATTGGTTTTGGTGATATTGGTCAAAAAGTGGCTGATGTTGCCACCGCATTTGGGATGAATATAATTGCTGATAGCCGCACGCAAACCGACCAATCTCATCGCAAAAATTTTAAATGGGTTGGTGTTGAAGAACTTTTAAAACAGGCAGATGTCGTAAGCATTCACTGCCCGCTAACGCCTGAAACAACAGGTTTGATTAATAAAGCAAACCTGCTGTTAATGAAACCAACTGCTTTTATTATAAATACTTCGCGTGGGCCCATAATTGTGGATGAAGACCTTGCAGAGGCGCTCAATAATGATGTTATTGCGGCGGCAGGTTTAGATGTTTTATCAACCGAACCGCCACCAAAAAACAATCCATTATTCAATGCAAAAAATTGTATCATAACCCCGCACATTTCCTGGGCAACCCGGGAGGCGAGGGCCAGGTTAATGAGCATTGCAGTGCAAAACCTGGAAGCCTACCTTGAAGGCAACCCGGTAAATGTTGTTAATAAATAAAAGCAATGAAGTGGGATAACTTTAATGATTAATAATACCAGCATTTGTTTTCCATAGCATCATCGTTGCGTCGCAATCACTTTAACGGCAAACCAATATGCACCTTTGGGCAAGAATTTTTATAGCGTCATGCTGTCCGCCAGCTGGCGGATCAGCATCCCCTGTATTTCGCCTTGTATGCTCCAGGAGATCCTGATCTGCTGGCTGTCGGACAGGAATACGAAAAACCTAAATTTAATAACATTGAATAATATACCAAATGCCCTATAGAAAAATCAAAATAACAATACCATGAAAATGAAACATTTGCTATTTGTATTCTTATTTATGAGTGTATTTATAAACGTTCATTCCTATGCTCAGCCTGGTAACAAACAGCCCAACATTTTATGGATCACCTGCGAGGATATGAGTATTGATTTGCCAATGTATGGCGATTCAACTGTTGCAACACCTAACTTAAGCAGGTTGGCAAAACAGGCAATTCAGTATAATAAAATGTATTCTACTGCGGGTGTTTGTGCACCCAGCAGGTCAGCCATTATAACAGGTATGTATCCGCCATCCATTGGTACCCAACACATGCGAACCAGCACCGGTGGCGATAAGGATCCCGGTATTCCGAGCTACCAGGCGGTGCTACCCTATAATGTAAAAGCCTTTCCTGAATATTTAAGAGCAGCCGGTTATTATTGTTCCAACAATGCAAAAACAGATTACCAGTTTGGAGAACCCTTTACAGTGTGGGACCAATCGGGCAATAAAGCTCATTGGAGAAACAGGCCAACAAACAAACCCTTTTTTTCAGTCTTTAATATCAACGATACCCATGAGTCTAAAATATGGGCACATGCCGATAAGCCCTTACGTGTAAATCCTGACAAAATAAAAATTCCTCCTTATTTTCCTGAGAGCCCTGTTGTACGAAAAGATATGGCTCGTTACTACGATAACATATTAAGGATGGATAGCATTGTGGGTGAAATATTAGCGCAGTTAGATGCTGATGGCTTAACAGGTACTACCATCATTTTCTTTTTTAGTGATCATGGTGCCGGCCTTCCCTGGTATAAAAGAGAGTTGTATACAAGGGGTCTACAGGTTCCTTTACTCATTAAATTTCCGGGCAATAAAAGTGGAGGCACCATTAATAACCAAATGTTGAGTTTCATGGATCTGGCACCAACAGTACTGTCGTTAGCCGGCATTCCTATTCCTAAACACATACAAGGCAAAGCTTTTTT
>JBBSJX010000454.1:0-3390 GCA_038256825.1 Chitinophagales bacterium | reverse complement strand
TAGGTAGTATAGGCGTTGTTCCTAAAGAAGATGTATACCGCATAAGCATTGAGATTGGATATTTTATTGGCGAGCCCTTTTGGGGCAATGGTATTGCATCCCGATCAGTTGCCTTAATTCTGAATTACATTGCTAATAATTTTAAAGTTGTTCGGGTTTATGCCGAGGTATTTGATTACAACACCGCTTCAATAAAGGTTTTAGAAAAAAATGGTTTCCAACTGGAAAGTGTACGCCAGAAGGCTGTTTTAAAAAACAACATTATTTTAAACGACCAGGTGTGGGTTAAATTTTTAGATGAATAATTGGCTGCAACTTTTACTAATGTACAAGAGTGCGAACCGCCAAAGGTCGGTAAGGCTGCAAGAAAAGCTCAATAGTAGCACCACCAACTGTTACCAAAAAATTCTTTAATACCTTTTGCCAACCATCCTGCATAAGCCAAACCCTGGCAAGAAAAAAATAAAGTCAGCAGCTTAAACAAAACTTTATAAAAAAAATAGCCACTTTAATTTCAAACTATTATACTTTTACGCCTCCAAATAAATTTCACCATTGACTATTTAAAGAAGTTGAAAAAATTTATAACCCATATTACTCGTTCTGCCAATCATCCAACATTAGTTGGTATGGCTATTACCATGGGTTTTCATAGCTTCTCTTTTTTAGTACGACGACCACGTATCTGATTGGTATGGAAATAGCTATCTGTTTCCATTTACAGGTTAAAATTCCTGTTGAACCCTTTTCCTTTTTCTCTTATTTCCTTTAATACTTACACAGTGGATCAGCAAATTATAATCAGGGTAGCCAATAGTGGCGATTTACACTACGCAAAAATTATTACCGACGAAATGGAGTCCTCGGCCAAGGCCAGGGGAACCGGTATTGCCAAACGCAGTCCCGAATACGTGTCGGGTAAAATGGAGGAAGGCAAAGCCGTAATTGCACACATGCCCGATGGTAAATGGGTTGGCTTTTGCTACATTGAGGCATGGGGCAAGGATGGTTACGTAGCCAACAGTGGGTTAATTGTATCGCCCGAATTTAGAAAAACAGGGGTAGCCAAGCATATTAAAAAAAGAATATTCGATTTATCAAGGGTGAAATATCCCAATGCAAAAATATTTGGTTTAACTACCGGCCTCGCTGTTATGAAAATAAACAGTGAGCTGGGTTATGAGCCGGTTACCTACTCGGAGCTTACTGATGATGAGCAGTTTTGGGCTGGCTGCAAAGCTTGCGTTAATTACGATGTGCTCATGAGCAAAGAAAGAAAAAATTGCTTTTGCACCGCCATGTTGTACGATCCTGCCGACCATTATGAGCCTGCCGAAACCCTTGAAGATTTTAAAGAGAATTCAAAATTATACGAGCGCTTTATGAAAGTTAAAAAAAGCCGCTTGTTGAAAATGTTCCGCAAAAAAAGTCCGGCCGAAAAAATTTCCGGTAAATCATTGCTGAAAATGTTCTTCAATTTTTAATCTTCAAAAATCCCCAAATTATAAAATGGCCAAGGATAACCTAGTAAATATTTCAGACAATATGCAGCAGGAAGAATCGAATTTAAAACCAGGAAGCAAAGTAGTATTAGGATTTAGTGGCGGTTTAGATACTTCCTATTGTGCTAAATATTTTACGGGCGATAAAGGGTACGAAGTGCACAGCGTTGTGGTAAACACAGGAGGCTTTAGTAAAGATGAACTTGACAACATTGAACAGCACGCCTACAAACTGGGTGTTAAAACACATACAACTGTTGATGCGGTTAAATCTTATTACGATTCAATTATTAAATACCTTGTTTTTGGCAATGTGCTAAAAAATAATACTTACCCGTTAAGCGTTAGCGCCGAAAGGCTGAGCCAGGCGCTCCATATTGCCGAACATGTTCAAAAATTAAATGCCGATGCGGTGGCCCACGGCAGCACCGGAGCAGGTAACGACCAGGTGCGCTTTGATATGATCTTTAATATTATGATACCCGGGGTAGAAATTATTACCCCCATAAGAGATATGAAGTTGAGCCGCGAAGAAGAAATTGATTATTTAAAGCGCAACGGTGTGGAGATGAACTTTGAAAAATCAATGTATTCAATTAATAAAGGATTGTGGGGCACCAGTGTTGGCGGTAAAGAAACATTAAATTCAAAAGGTATGTTACCCGAGGAAGCATGGCCTACAAAGGTTACTAAAAAAGAAGGCGAAGAAGTAAAATTAACTTTTGAAAAGGGCGAGCTAAAATCGGTGAACGATCAAAGTTTTAAGCACCCAACACAAGCTATTCAATTTTTGCAAACCCTTGCCGGCCCCTTTGGTATTGGCCGCGATATTCATGTGGGCGATACCATCATTGGCATTAAAGGCCGGGTTGGTTTTGAAGCCGCAGCCCCTATGGTAATTTTAAAAGCACACCACGCGCTGGAGAAACATGTACTAACTAAATGGCAGCTAAACTGGAAGGACCAGTTAGCACAATTTTATGGCAACTGGTTACACGAAGGACAGATTCAAGATCCTGTTATGCGGGATATAGAGGCGTTTTTAGAAAACAGCCAGCAAAATGTAACCGGCAGTGTGTTCGTTCAATTAATGCCCTACCATTTTCAAATCATTGGCATTGAATCGGAGTACGATTTAATGAGCAGCAAGTTTGGTAAATACGGCGAAATGAATAATGGCTGGAGTGGCCAGGATGTTCGCGGTTTCTCCAAAATATTTGGCAACCAAACCATGATATGGAACCAGGTTAAAAAAAGCGTTGAAGACAAGTAAATGCTTTTGGAGCCAAACATCAGGGGTGCTATTAAGCTTTTGTTGCGTCGCACACTTGTACTATATAACTTTTGCAGCAATCAATTTATGGTCACCTGTTAAATACTCCTTGATAATTTTACCGTCGTAGTTTAATCCTGTAAGCGTATCGATAACACCTTCAGATAAAAAGTTTATAAACCTGTTGTAAATAAATAGCGGGTAATATAATTTCCAATCCTCATTAAAACTTCTTTTTAAACTTTATAAAACAGGTATACATGAATATAAAAGTTGGCATTATTGGTGGCGCAGGTTATACTGGTGGAGAATTGATCAGGTTGTTGTTGAACCACCCGGCCGTTACATTACAATTTGTACATAGCAATAGCAATGCAGGCAAAGCACTTAGTACTGTTCACCACGACCTGGTAGACGAAACTGAAATGACCTTTGCAGCAGACATCAACCCACAAATTGATGTCTTATTTTTATGTGTGGGCCATGGTGATGCTAAACTATTTTTAAACGAAAATGGTGATCAGGTTAAAGGCATAAATATTATTGACCTGTCGCAGGATTACCGTTTATTAAATGATGGGCAGGAACCTACCTATAACAATATTCCTTTTATTT
>JBBSJX010000453.1:0-3399 GCA_038256825.1 Chitinophagales bacterium | reverse complement strand
GAGGCATTATGAAAACGTAGTTGATGACTACTGCTGATTGCCACTTATTAACGATTAACCTTGACCAATGAAAAAATTTGCCTTCTTAAGCGAACGCTTCGCGTTTACTGTTTTCGTCCTTATCATTTGTTGCTCAACTAACCTGTTGGCACAAGAAGAACGCAGAACTATTACCGGTAAAGTAACTTCTGCTGCCGGCATGGCAATTTCCGGGGCAAGCATACAATTAAAAGGCTCCTCAACGGGAACAACCTCTAACGATAAAGGTGCGTTTTCCATTTCAATACAAGGCAACGGAACCACCCTGTTAGTTAGTTTTGTAGGCTACAAATCAAAGGAAATAGCTATCAGAAACCAGGCGTCGGTAAATGTTATTTTAGAAGAGGAAAATAACGAACTGTCGCAGGTGGTAGTGATTGGTTATGGAGCTGTAAAAAAGAGCGACCTTACCGGTTCTGTCTCATCTATAAAAGCAGAAGATTTAAAGGTGGTCCCGGTAACATCATTTGACCAGGCAATGCAAGGCCGGGCAGCAGGTGTGCAGGTTACGCAAACATCGGGTAAACCCGGCGCAGAAGCATCCATTAGAATACGAGGTACAAGCAGTATAAATGCCGGCAACGAACCCCTTTATGTTATTGATGGATTGCTGGTTAGCAGCGATGGCGGCGATATGACCACCGGGGTAACGCTAGGCCCCCGCATTGGTGCTTTATCCGCCATCAATCCAAACGATATTGAATCTATTGAGATATTAAAAGATGCCTCTGCAACGGCAATTTATGGATCGCGAGGTGCAAATGGTGTGGTGCTTATAACAACCAAGCGTGGCCGTTCCGGTGCAGGTTCTGTTTCGTTCGATACCTATTATGGACAACAGGAAGTAGCCAACAAGCTGAGCCTGTTAAATGCTGCGCAATTTGCTAACCTGGTAAACGATGCAAAACTGAATGCATACCAAATTCCGGTTTATGTAAATCCTAAAAACCTGGGCACAGGAACCGACTGGCAAAACGAGCTGTTTCGCAAGGCACCCATGGCCAGTTACCAGTTATCATTTTCGGGGGGAGATGAAAAAACAAAATACGCCATCTCCGGTGGATATTTTGACCAGGATGGCATCATCATTAACTCCAATTTTAAGCGGTATTCTTTTAGAACAAACCTTGACAGGGAAGTAAATAAAAATCTTACGGTTGGTAGCAGCGTTAGTTATACCAGCATAAATTCTACAGGGGTATTAACCAACGCCGGTACTATTGTTCCGGGTGTAGTTACTGCTGCAATATTATTTAACCCCGTTCTTCCCGTATACGACTCCACTGTTAAAGGTGGTTATACATTTGAAAACAACAGGGGCAAAAATTTAGGCAACCCCATTGCCGATGCAGAAAAATACTCATCCTATACCACCAGCTCCAGAATTTTAGGTAACATATATGCACGGTATAAAATCGGCAGCGACCTGGAGTTTAAAACCAGCTTTGGTATTGATGGCTTCAATCAAAAAGAAAACTCTTTTGGCCCCAACTATCTTAAGCGAACATTGGCCAGCCAGGGCGAAGCTTCGGTAGGTACGGTGCAGGGTTTAACCTGGTTGAACGAAAATACATTTACCTATAACAAACGGTTTAAAGACAAACATAGCGTGAATGCGTTGCTTGGCTTTACCACACAGCAATTTAAAAATGAAAGCCTGCTTGCTTACGCCTTTGAGTTTGCTGACGACCGCACAGGGTATCATAGCATAGCCGCCGGGTTACGACCGCAAAAGCCTTTTAACAGCGAATCGCAATGGAGTATGGTATCCTACCTGGGTCGCTTAAATTATTCATTTGTTGACAAGTATTTATTCACCGCCACGGGTCGTTTTGATGGCTCTTCTAAATTTTCTGAACAAAACAAATACGGCTTCTTTCCCTCAGGCGCATTTGCATGGCGGGTAATTAAGGAAAAATTTATGGCTAATGCCCGGCACATATCTGACCTTAAATTTAGAGCCAGCTATGGATTAATTGGTAACCAGGCCATTCCTCCGTACCAATCGCTTGCGTTGGTGGGCCCTTATGGCGAAGGCGTTTTCAACAGTGGAAACGGAAGCCAGGTGTATACAGGCCGCGAACCATTAAGTTATGTAAACAGGGGGCTTAAATGGGAAACAACCCAGCAATTGGATATTGGTTTAGATGTGTCGTTTTTTAAAGACCGGCTAAGTATTACTGCAGATTATTACAGTAAGAAAACGTTTGATCTATTATTGTCTACACCTATACCTACCACCAGTGGCTTTCCAACAACTATTTTAAATGTAGGCAACATAACCAACAAAGGTTTTGACTTTGATATCCGCACGGTAAATACAACTGGTGCATTTAAATGGAATACCTCCATCGTCCTTTCCATCAATAAAAATAACATTACCAACCTTAATACCGAAACTGATATTCTATTATTGGGTGGCAGCTTGTTAAGGCAAGGCCAGTCAATCGGAACCTTTTTTGGCTACCAGTTTGAAGGGATATTTCAAACCGACAATGAAGCTCGCAACAGTGCAGTTTTGCTGGGCCAGGAAGCTACTTCCGCTGATACTGCAGCCCGTGCACGTGCCGGCGACCGCAAGTACCGCGACATTAATAAAGATGGCAGGATAGATGCAAACGACCGTACGTTGTTAGGAACCGCTCAACCCAAATTTACATTTGGCTTTAATAATTCATTCTCGTACAAAAATGTTGACTTAAGCGTTTTCTTCCAGGGATCGCAGGGCAATAAGATGGCCAACTTCAATTCGCTTGACCTGTTAAGTTTTACCGGGCAAAACAATGTGTTGGCCGAAGCTGGATTAAACAGGTGGACACCAACCAACCCCAGCAATAAATACCCACGTGCTACAGCGTCCACCAGGGACGTTGGTGTTTTTTCTTCGGCCATTGTTGAAGATGCCTCTTACCTACGATTGAAAAATGTAACACTTGCCTATCGAATTCCAAACAAACTATTGGATAGAGCAAAAATTAAAAGTCTTCGAATTTTTGCAGGCGCTACCAATCTTTGGACACTTACCAGTTATTCGGGCTACGATCCCGAAGCAAATACTTTCGGACAAAGTACAACACTAATAGGCATTGATTCGGGAGGTTATCCGCAGGCTAAAACATATACCGTAGGAGTAAACGTAGGTTTCTAATTTCAACAAATTGCTATTATGAAAAGACATTCCATATACATCAAAACAATTCTTTTTTCTTTTATTCTGTTAATGGGTTCATCGTGCAAAAAGTTTTTGGAAGAGAACCCCAAAAACCTGGTGGCCGTAACCAATTTTTATCAAACAGAAAACGATGCAGTTTCAGCGGTTAACGCTATTTACGCCTACCTAAATTCAACCAGCACCGGCTC
>JBBSJX010000452.1:0-3409 GCA_038256825.1 Chitinophagales bacterium | reverse complement strand
TTTCCGCATCTTTCGAAAGCTTTTGCTCTTCAAGTTTAAAACCTTCACTTACCGCAAATTGCTGCGCCCCTTCTCCCACCAATAAAACATGGGGTGTATTCTCCATTACTTTGCGTGCAACCGAAATAGGATGTTTAATTATTTCCAAAGCTGCAACACTTCCACAGTTTCCATTTTCGTCCATAATGCTCGCATCCAGGGTAACAAACCCATCACGATCGGGGTTAGCGCCAAGACCTACGCAACAATTAATAGATGCTTCCGTAACATTCACTCCTTTTTCAACAGCATCTAGTGCCCTTCCTTTATTGCGTAACACCTGCCAGGCAGCATTATTTGCAGCAATACCCGCATCCCAGGTAGAAATTACAATGGGGCGAAAGCCTTTGCCGTTTGCAGCAAACAAATTATTAGTAAATAAGCCACCTAAACCTAATGAAGATAAATTTAGAAAGTGTCGACGGTTAAGCATTACACGGGTTGTTTAATTGAGGCGTAAATATATATTACAACCACAAACGAAACAAAACTAGCGGTTACAAATACTGTAAAACTTCCATAACTAAACCAAAGCCAACCAGCTAAACTACTGGCAATTAAAGTTGCCAGGCTTTGAAAACCAGTGTCCGCGCCAATGGCAGTAGCGGTTTCAGTTTTGGGAACCAGGTTACTAATCCAGGCTTTTGCAATCCCTTCGGTTGCGGCAGCATACACACCATAAAGGAAAAATATAATTAAAAAAGCTGCCAGGTTATGAGCAAATCCCATACTTCCATAGGTTATTGAAAAAACCAGCAGCCCCATCAACAACATTTTTTTAAGCCCAATTTTATCGGCTACTATACCCAGGGGATAAGCCATTAAAGTATATACCCCATTATAGAAAATGTAAATCCCAATCAGGGCTACATCGCTCATACCGGCTTCCTTTAATTTCAGTAATAAAAAAACGTCTGAGCTATTTACGATGGTGAAAATTAAGAGGGCACCTACCAATTTTCTATAAGCCTCAGGACTATGTTTCCAATATTTTATAAAGGCAAAAACCGCTTTAGGTTTAAAGGTTCCATTGGGTTCATGTTTCCGCTCCTTTAATTTAAATGATGCCCAAATGGCTAACAATCCGGGAACAAATGCAATATAAAAAAGCATTTTATACTGCCCCGGGTAAAAGTAGAGAAATAACAGCGCAAGCGCGGGGCCTAACGTTGCTCCAAATGTATCCATCGACCGGTGAAAGCCAAAAACGGTGGCTTTGGTTTCTTTAGTTGCTTCGTCTGAAAGCAAAGAATCACGGGCTCCCGTTCTAATACCTTTACCAATCCTGTCCAAGGCCCGCACGCTAAAAATCCATCCCGGTGTAGTAAAAACCGCCATTAAAGGTTTACTTAAAGCGCTTAATGTATAACCCAATTGAACAAATGGAAGGCGTTTCCCAATACTATCGCTCCATTTGCCAAAATAACCTTTGCTTAATCCTGCAATAGCTTCAGCAAAACCTTCCAGCAATCCAATACCCACAATCGAAAACCCGATTTGTTGCAGGTATAATGGCATAACCGGGTATAACATTTCGCTGGCAGTATCGGTAAATAAACTAACCAGCGATAATACCCAAACGGTTCGGGTTATGGTTTTGCCCATTATTGTTGTACCCGTAATTTTTGAATCATTTCATCGCTCATGCTATCGCTATACATACCATAAGCACTAACCAAAACGCCTTTCATTGATTCGTCTTTCGATGATACTGCATAAATCACGGCTTCTTCACCCGGATCGGTGTTGCCTTCAAAACGATAATGCTCCACAATTTCAAATTCAGAAGGGGAGAAGCACCTATCGGTATCGGCGCATTTAATTTTATCAAAAGCTATATTAAAATCGGTGGTAAAATCTCTTTTTTTTAAATCAGCCAACGCGGCTGTAACGGTATCGTATATATGCATATCTGTTGAATTTTGAGAAAGTTAATTAAATCCACCCGCAGTTCCATAGTATAAAATTTTATGGTGTTTTAATAATAGGGTCATTTTTTAAATACTTTAATATATTTTGGAACCAGGCATTTGTAAAAATATGTTACTTCTGTTGCGTCGCACTCTTGTACTGTACATCGTATGGCAACGGTATCATCATTGGTTATTAAATGTCTTCTCCAAATCCCATCTGTGCTATTCAGTTAAACTGGGCTCTTCTACAAGCACACGGTAAACCAAAGCAACTATAGTGCTTTGGATGCAAAGGCTAATAACCAAAAATTTAAAACATAATGGTCTGGCGTTTGTAACACTATAAAGATGTACACAAGCATTAACATATTAAACTTTTAAAAAAAATTGAAAGTTGTATCGTTGTACCAAAATTTATTAATATGAAAGTAGTAATCGCAGGCGGTGGATTTGCAGGGATGAAATTGGCTACCAAGCTGAATAACAAGAAAGGTGTAGACGTTATTTTATTAGATAAATTAAATTATCACCAGTTTCAACCCTTGTTTTACCAGGTGGCTACAGCCGGGCTTGATGCGAGTAATATATCATTTCCTTTGCGTAAAGCTTTCCACAAAAGTAAAAATGTCCGCATCAGGATGGCGACCATTTTGGAAATAGTAACCGAAGAAAATAAAGTAATTACCGACACGGGTGAAATAGATTATGATGTTTTAGTAATTGCAACCGGGGCCGACACCAATTTTTTTGGAAACAAGCAAATAATTGAAAAT
Source organism: Chitinophagales bacterium (assembly GCA_038256825.1). Taxonomy (GTDB): domain Bacteria; phylum Bacteroidota; class Bacteroidia; order Chitinophagales; family Chitinophagaceae; genus Segetibacter. Next base: position 684 of record JBBSJX010000452.1, on the reverse strand, counting down.
GCCTTTCCAATGAAATCAACTGTGGAAGCGCTGCAATTGCGCCACCGCATTATTCGCAATTTTGAAGATATTATTGTTTCAAAAGATGCAGATGAAATAAACCGTTTAATGACGGTGGTTTTAGTGGGAGGTGGACCAACAGGGGTTGAATTGAGTGGTGCCATTGCCGAAATGAGAAAATACACCTTACCCTGCGATTACCCGGAAATTGATTTTAATAATATGAAAATTTATTTACTGGAAGGAGGGCCTAAAACCCTTGGAAATATGAGTAATAAATCTGCGGAGCAATCGCAACGTTACCTGGAAGAGTTGGGTGTAATTGTTAGAACCAATACTATATTGAAAGAATACGATGGCAAAATTGCGCTGTTAGATAACGGGGAAACTATTGAAACTTCTACTGTGATTTGGGCGGCAGGTATTAAAGGAAATGTTCCGCAAGGCATTGATAAGAATTTAATTGCAAAAGGTAACCGGATTAAAGTAGACCGGTTTGGTAAAGTTTTAGGGTTCAATAACCTTTACGCCGTGGGTGATGTCGCCTATATGGAAACGCCTTTATATCCACATGGTCATCCGCAGGTAGCTACAGTGGCTATTAACCAGGCAAAAAACATTGCAGATAATTTACTGAAGATTGAAAAAAATGAATCAGAATTAAAACCTTTTGAATATCATGAT
>JBBSJX010000451.1:0-3410 GCA_038256825.1 Chitinophagales bacterium | reverse complement strand
CACCGGCCTGGTTTGGTTACCCATTACTGTTTATTTATTTGTTATTCATCACACGTGGCAAGGGGCTTTTATGATTGTATGGGGGGTGCTTGTTTTGGGTATTACTGATAATGTTGTTCGTTTTATGCTGGCAAAAAAAATGGCCGATGTACATCCTATTATTACGGTGTTAGGCGTTATTATGGGATTGAAATTTTTTGGCATAACGGGTTTAATATTCGGACCGGTTATCATTTCCTTTTATATCATCTTACTAAAAATCTATTTTATGGAATACCACAGCAGTGCCGAAGCACTTTCCGCGAAAAAGACCCGACCAGTTCGATTTAATTTGCCATTTTTGGGCTACAAAACCAAAAAGAAAAAATCAACCTATGCAGGTAGTAGAAGTAAAAAGTAAAAAAGATGCACAAGATTTTCTCAAAATAAATGTTTCGTTGAATGCTCAAAATCCAAAATATATCCGCCCTTTGGATAACGAGGTAAATGATGTTTTTGATCCCCAAAAAAACAAGGTTTTTAAATATGGCGAAGTTATTCGCTGGTTACTTAAAGATGAAGAAGGAAACTTACTGGGTCGTATTGCTGCATTTATAAATTCAAAATACGTAAATAAAGGAGATACCATCCAGGTGGGTTGTGTTGGATTTTTTGACTGCATTAAAAACCAGGAGGCTGCTGACTTGCTTTTCAATATCGCCAGAGCGTGGTTAACGCAAAAGGGTGTTCAGGCAATGGATGGCCCCATAAATTTTGGCGAACGCGATAAATGGTGGGGGTTAATGGTAGAAGGTTTTGAAACGGAACCACTCTATGGCATTTCGTTTAATCCACCTTACTACCAGCAATTATTCGAAAACTATGGTTTCCATAATTTTTACAATCAATATTATTACACTCTTGCAGCACACGGCACTTTAGGCGACAAATACCCCGAACGCCATGCACGCTTTGCTTCCAAACCCGATTATGAAGCAAGGCACATTAATAAAAACCAGTTGGAAAAGTATGCAAAAGATTTTGCCACAGTATACAATGCAGCATGGGCACAGCACGATGGTGGCAAAGAAATAAGCCAGGAACAGGCCATCAGGCTCTTCAAAAAAATGAAGCCTATCATGGACGAATCCATTGTTTGGTTTACCTATTATAAAGAGGACCCCATAGGTATGTGGCTTAACATTCCTGACCTAAACCAGTACTTCAAATACTTTAACGGAAAATTTGGCTGGTTTCAAAAACTCCAGTTACTGCTGTTGCAAAAAATAAAGCCTGCACGCAAAATAAACGGCATTGCCTTTGGCATTGTTCCAAAATTCCAGGCGTTGGGTATCGATGCTTTTATGATTTATTCGGGTGCTTTGGTGGTGCGCAAAAAAGGCCTTTACCAGGTAATAGAAATGGGATGGGCAGGCGAATGGAACCCACGTATGATAGCCATTTACAAAGCCATTGGTGGCACACAAAGTCGCCGCATGATCACTTACCGGTACAATTTCGACAGAACCATTCCATTTGAAAGACACCCGGTAGTGCAGTAATCTAAATGGTATAAATTAATTTTGGACCAGAGTTTAAAATATCTATTAAGCTTTTGTTGCGTCGCACACTTGTACTCAATAACCGATAGCAACAAAATACATTTACCATCGGGTCTGGGTCTTTCCATATTTTTTTAGTCAAGTCCAAATAAATCCAACAACAAAACATTCATATAATTGTTAAATGCAGAAGTGCAATAAAGCATCGTAATTCAATTATGTATCTTCACACCTTATGGCAAAATTTGCACACGATACTGTAGTTCCGTTTAAACAAAGTGAGCTTACCAAAAAAGAACAGGTAGCCACTATGTTTGATAAAATTGCCTTCCGCTACGATTTTCTAAACAGGTTTTTATCGGGCGGCATTGATGTTGGCTGGAGAAAAACAGCGATAAAAGAACTAAAAGCAATAAAGCCAAAAACCATTTTAGATGTTGCTACCGGCACCGGCGATGTTGCCATTTTAACGCACAAAATGTTGCAACCAACTAAAATTACTGGTATCGATATTTCGGATGGTATGCTGGAAATAGGAAGAAAAAAGGTAGAACGCTTAGGTTTAAGCAGCCAGGTTGAATTGCTAAGCGGCGACAGTGAAACAATAAAATTTGACGACAATACGTTTGATGCAGTAACGGTAGCATTTGGTGTGCGCAATTTTGAAAACCTTGAAAAAGGACTGAAAGAAATGAAAAGGGTATTAAAACCCGATGGCAAAATGGTGATATTGGAATTTTCAAAACCTAAACAGGCAGCATTTAAAGCCATTTACAATCTGTACATGAATACTGTGGCGCCCGGCTTTGGTAAATTAATCGCAAAAAATGGAGATGCCTATCAATATTTAAACGATTCGGTACAACAGTTTCCGGAGGGTAAGGAGTTTTTGAAAATATTGAACAATGCAGGTTTTAAAAACACCTATTTAAAAACGCTTACAATGGGAATTTGTACTATTTACTGTGGTTCAAAGTAAAGTTTAACTTCAAAACAACGTGTCACTTCCAAAATCACAAGTATATTGCTTCTTCAAAAATTAAAATAATTTTATAGCAGAACTGTACCCTTTTAGAATTAGTAGAAAAACAGATGAAAATGAATGATGTAAAGGGAACAACCAAATGCACCCAAAATTTGCGGTTAAAACTGCTATTTTTATTTTTCTGCGTGCTGACTTCAGCAGAAAGTTTCAGCCAATATAAAGAATTAAACAGGCCTGGACACGACGACCTGCCCTACTATTTTGGTATGTCCATTTCGTATAACCATTCCTATTTACACCCCTCTAAGCATCCCATTTTTTTAGATAATGACAGTGTATTGGTGGCTGAACCCGGCAGTAGCGGTGGTATCGCTTTAGGTTTATTAGGTACCTACCAGTTGTCGCAACGTTTTTCTTTAAGAGCCAATCCACAGTTAATTATCGGAGGCGCAAAATACTTTTCCTACGATCTTAAATATCCCAACCAGGCATATGACGAAAAGCCAACAGTAAAAAAAACATTGCCCTCAACAATTGTAAGTTTTCCCTTCCAGGTAAAATTTAATAGCGACCGTATTGGTAACTTCAGAACCTATCTTTTAGGCGGAGTTAAATTCGATATGGATCTTTCCAGTAACTCCTCTGCACGCAATGCCGAAGACCTGGTTAAATTAAAAAAGAATGATTACGGTGTGGAAGCAGGTATAGGTTTCAACTTTTATTTTCCTTTTGTAACCTTTTCGCCTGAGCTTAAAATCAGTAATGGACTGTCAAACATTCACAGCCGCGATGCCAACCTCAAATATAGCAATGTGCTAGACAGGCTACAATCACGTATGATCGTATTTTCTATATTATTAGAAGATTAATCTCTACATAAACAT
>JBBSJX010000450.1:0-3422 GCA_038256825.1 Chitinophagales bacterium | reverse complement strand
TTTTTATTGTTTACATAGTAGCAATCCTTTTCGGTATAATCACTGGTTGTATAGATGTCGGGCCAGCCATCTTTATCTATATCACTAATGGTTACACTTAATCCAAAGTTTAAAGCATTGTTTACAATTCCTGCCTGCAGTGTTACATCTTTAAAATGCATGTTGCCGTTTGCAACCCCTTCATTTTTAAACAAGCGGTTACCAAAATTATAATCGGGGGTGGCCCTTATTTTTCGTGTATTTAAAAATGGGTTATAAGTATGATTGGAGTGGTTCACTAAAAACATATCAAGGTCACCATCCTTATCGTAATCAAAAAAAGCAGCCTGGGTTGACTGGCTTCCGGGAGCATCTAAACCGTACTCTTTTGCTTGTTCTTTAAACCAGGGATGACCATCTTTGAGGCCCTGGTTTATAAAAAGTTCGTTACTTAATTTTAGAGGATCGGCGTACTTACCTGAATGACAAACATAAATATCTAACCATCCATCGCCATTAACATCTGCAATGCTAACACCGGTACTCCAGGTACCGGAGCCACCTACCTTAGCACTATTAGTAATATCGATAAACTTAAACCGGCCTTTATTTATAAAAAGTTTGTTAGCACTGGTGTTACCAGAGAAAAACACATCATTTAATCCATCGTTGTTAAAGTCACCCACACCTACACCTGCACCATTGTACAGGTACTCATAATTCATTACATGCAGGGTTTCGTTTTCCTGGATGTTGTTTAAGAACGAAATGCCTGTTTCTTTAGGATCTAATAAAGTAAATAAAGGCGCAGGCTTTTTTTGTGCTTTTAACCCGTGGGTGAAAGCATTTATTAATATCAGCGATATAATTACTTTAAACTTCATTAATACATTTCATTTCAGCAGTTCGTGTTTGCTGTAGAAGGATGAGACTTTATTAAAACTAATCACAATAAAAAGCTGCCATTTATACCACCGATAAAGTGATTGCGACGCAACGATGATGCTATGGAAACTACTTGCTGGTATCACAAAAATATTTACTGCTATTAGCAATACCCATTCAACTATTCCAGACTTATATTTTCATCACCTTCTTTGTACGGCAAAAAAACCATCATTAGTGTCATCATTTCATCTGTTGATTTCATGCTACCAACCGAAGCAATGGTTTGCGGTGGCTTAAAAGGGTTGGCAGGATTTTCCGCCGTGTTATCATACAAACCTTCAATATGCATTACCGAACCCTGGGGAACTTTTACCAGCTTTTTAAAACGATAGATTTCCTGCCAGCGAAAATCCCAATCGGGTATGTGTACCAACCTTATTGTGTCGCCACCTGGTTTAATGATATATGCCTTAAAGTCCTTTCCTATATAATGCATGTGTGGCCAAACGTACATCACCGAAAGATCTGAGCCGGGATTGGTAACCTCCAATGTAAACTTTTTTGTTTCGTTTGGCTTTATGTAAAACGAGGGCGTAATCTGCCTTTCGCCTATACCACCCGAACCAAAACTGATTACTTTAACGGGTCGGGTAACCGGTGTTTTTTTGAAGAAAAGGTTTATACCAAAATTACTTTCCTCGTTAACAGCAATGGGCGCAAAGTGCACGGTTACCAGTATAACACCGCGTTTAGGCATAACCCATCCAAACTCATCAGGATAATATTCAAACGTAGTTCCGGGTATCCAGCCTCCATAATAAGTTATGGTTTTTCTATACGGTTTGTACTGTTCATATTTATCAGGTCCTTGTTCCGATAGATTTACATAAGGATCAGTTTTGTGAATATCTATTGCCGGATCCGCCACTTCGTGAATGCCATAATTTGCATGATGTACCAACTTGTTGTTGTTACTAAAAAATTCAATGGCTTCAATATTGGCCGTATCCTTTAATTCAAATGGAATTTTAAAAACTACAAATCTTTCTGCATTGTCGCCTTTTACAACAAAGCTTTCATCAATCTTTAAAACCATGTCGGGCTTACGATTGTATTTTGTTGCCGAGGCAACTGTGGTTATTTCTGTGCTTGTTTTATCCTCCTTTCCTTTGGGGGTTTTGTTATCTACCCATTGAACAATTTTCTGGATTTCGTTATTGGCCAGCGACCGGTCGTTTGCAAAGTGCACATAATTGTTATCTGCTCTCCAGGGGGGCATGTAACGGCTTTGAACTACTTCTTTAATAAACTTCGATCTCTTTTTTACATCCTCATAACTCAATAAACTAAAAGGCGCCCCACCACCGGGATGATGACATGGTGCACAATTAACCTGTATAAGCGGGGCTATATCTTTTGAGTAAGTTATTTCCTGCGCATTAATCCACCCAAAACAAACAACAAATAAAATAACAAGCAAAACCTCTTTCATATCAATAATCATTAATCAAACAACCTATAGCTTTTGTTTTTGAAACCGCTACCGGCGTAAACTGTAAACTTTGTTCTATTGCATCCTCAACATAATGCTCCGTAACCTGTAATCTTTTTTTGCCCAGCGATATTACCCAATCATCAATTGCACCGGTATAAACCAACTGCCCGTTACTATTTAGAATAATGGCTTGTGGTGTTATGGAGGCTTTTAAATAATTAGTTAATTCTAATTTGGGATCGATAAATAATTTAAAATCCAGGCTATATTTCTTTCCAAAATCAATTACTTCTTTTGCATTGTATGCATTGCCCGGAACAATTCCAAAAACATTAAGGTTTTGCTGAAACCTTTGGTAAATTTTATTCAAAGTCGATGTATAGTTTTGGCAAAGCGGGCATTCAGGTGAAAGAAAAACGAATAAAGAAAGTGCCTTGTCGCCGTAATTGATTGATGTGTTTTGCTGCAGCCTTACATCAAATAAGGTATAATTTGAAACAGCAGGAAAAACAGGAGTTACCGTTAATGAAAACTGGGCAAACCCTGCATTTGTAAATAGTAATAAGATTATTATTTTAAAGGTTCTTGAAATCATTCACACCAATTAATTAAACGCTAACCTATTAAAGCGTATTCATAATTTAAAAAGATTGCCTTTACCCCACTTGTTGTGCCGTCAATAATTTTATGACCACCTTTTTATTTACCAGCATTTGTTCTTAACCCCGCTTTTGTTGTAGCCTGACCGACTACTGGCGGTTCACTCACTTGTACTTTCTGTACATTATTCAACAAGTAGTATATGGCTTAAACATAGTAAAATTTTACTAGGGACAATTTAAAAGCGCAATACTTTAACTGTTTAAATATTACCTGCTTTAAAAAAAAAATAACTCCAGGCTAAGGTGCCTGGAGTTATTTAAACTTTTAAAATTATTTTTTATCCCACCAAACCCTGCCGTATAAATCATCAACAGAGGCTCCAAAATCGGCATCTTTTTTCATGTCATCTAAAGCAGCTTGTTTATTTGCACGATTTAGATCAGAACTAGAAGGAATA
>JBBSJX010000449.1:0-3435 GCA_038256825.1 Chitinophagales bacterium | reverse complement strand
TCTGGCGGTGATACCTTTAAGCGCTGCAACCAAAGCATACGATTTTTCTGATGCTACCGGTACAAAGTTTTGCAATTTGTTTTCGGGTTGCTCTGTAGTTGAGGTTGGCATACCATCATTGGGCGTAGGTCAGGTAAGCGGCTTCAATGCTATAACCATCTCCAAAAATTATTGGAGCTGTAAAGACGGAATAAAAGTGACTGGTAATGTTGGCAAGTTTGCATCAGCCTATAATTTTATTACCGGCATTACGGCTGGCTTTGGGATTGAGTTTCTTGCTGGCCTAACTATAAACGATATAGATCTTTCTAATAATTATTTTATATACCCCGGGCAAACGGGTGTAAAAGTAAATGCAGGTGCTACAATAGACCGGGGAAGAATGACGACCAATATGTTTAGGGGCGTGGGTACCTACCTTACTGGTTTCAATTCCTATTCTCCCGGCTGGCAAATGATTTCAAATACCAATATTCCAAACTCCAGATCGTTTTGTTTTGAATATATGAACGATAATGTTACGGCAACATCACTACCTGTTGTTGACACGTATTATAAAATCAGCGGAACAACCACCGTATCAAAACAACAAAAATTTACCGGAACCAATAACCGGATGACCTATACCGGTAAAGAGGCAATTACCTCAAAAATAGCAGCGATTATTGGTGCAAAATCCCCGACGAATAACGGCGATTTTACGATTGCTATTGCTAAAAATGGGGTAGTTATTCCCTATCCCAATGGCTCCATGTCTCCCAGCACTAATAACCAGAGTTTTCAAATTACATTAATTACCGAAGTTGATTTGCAAACCAATGATTATATAGAAATATTTATAAAAACCAATAACAGTAACACCAACACCATAACCATTGGCGATATTCAATTTAGGGTAAACGATTAAGTTATATTTCCCGGCATTAACATCCATTTGGCAACATCAAAATAAACAGGAATGAAATGCTCACAAGCATGTTAAAAAAAATAAAAGCAAGATAAATGTTGCGTTTTTAAAATCATAAAAAGTGAAAAACCAAAGCAGAATTCTTAAAATCCTATTGTTTGTCACGGTAATAATAGCAGGTTTTCAAATCAATGCCCAGGTGCTAACCATCGGCTCAAACATACATTACGTTACATCGGGAAACACGTACCTGGTATTGAATAATGGTGGTATAAAAAATAATGGAACTTTTCATGCGGGCAATGGCACCGTTGTTTTTAGCGGAGGAAGCTATGTAATTGATACAGGCACATCGGCCATTACTTACAACAATATAACATTAAGCGGAAACGGTACAAAAGTGAATAGCAATAATGTTGCAGTTAAAGGAACCGTTAGTGTAAGCGGTTCAACTATTGTAGACGCAGATGGTTATGCAAACAACAAAACTTTTACACTGCGTTCCACCGCAACATCACAGGCAACCGTAGCACAAGGCAGTGCATCAGGTGGTTATATTACAGGCAATGTAACCGTAGAGCGCTATATTGCTCCTAACACATCAGGTAACCGTACGGGTCGTGCCTGGCGATTATTAACTGCACCGGTTTCAGGCACTTCCATCAATGCCGCATGGCAGGAGGGGCTTACCAGTAACAATGGTACACATAGCGGCACAGCTACTCCCGGCTATGGTACACTCATTACCGGTTATGGACAGCAGACAGCAGGCAACGCCAATTTAAATGGATTTGATTTCTGGAATGCTATTTCCAACAGCACGTCCTCGCTTCGCAGGTATAGTATCACCGGCAACTCCGGCAACTGGGGCGGTTTTCTTAACAATACCCATACACCCATTGATTCATTACCTGCCTATATGCTGTATGTGCGTGGCGACAGGAGTGTTAGTACAGGAACCAGTAGTAATGCTACCACACTTCGTGCTACGGGTACCATTAAGCAGGGAACGCAAACTATTTCAGTTCCTCCTGTTGCAACTGCTGCCTATACTTTGGTGGGTAACCCTTTTCCCTCGCCCATTGATTTTGAAAAAATATATACCGCACAATTCAGCATCATCAAAAACAGGTTCTGGTTGTGGGATGCCAACCTGAACATAGCCGGGGGTTATAGACTGGTAGAAAGAACAGGAGCCAATGATTATAATTCCACACCTTACAACATGAATATTGCAGGAACAATTATTCCCGGGGATTACCAGTTTATAGAACCTGGTGCAGGTTTTTTTGTAGAGCCTGAAAACGGCGGAAGCTTTACTATAGCAGAAAGCCATAAAACAGGTTCAACACCACCCACTACCATGTTCCGCACCAACAATGCTACAGACGAAAGAATGTACATAAACCTGAACAGCGGCTCGGGCAGCAAAGCCTTTGTAACAGATGGTGTGCAGGCACGTTTTGGTACCACCTATAGTGCGGCAATAGCTGCAGAAGATATAGCCAAACCTGGCAACTTCAACGAAGGCCTGGCCATTCGGCGCAGCAATACCAGCCTGACCGTAGAAGGCAGGCCATTGATCACGAATAAAGACACCATCTTTCTTAGCCTTACTAATACTGCTTACAAAAACTATCAACTACAGCTAAAAGCCGACAATTTCAGTTCAGCGGGTGTTACAGGCTATGTAGAGGACAGCTATACCGGCCAGTCGCACTACGTAAATATGTATGGGAATGTTACCACTATTGAATTTGTGATAAACAGCAATGCTGCCAGCCAGGCACCGGATCGTTTCAGGGTAGTGTTTCAACCGGGAACGATACTACCAGTAAGCTATACCAGCATAAAAGCATACAGGCAAAACAGTAGCATTAATGTAGAATGGAACACGGTAAACGAAACAAACTTGCTGGCATACGATATTGAACGTTCAGCAGACGGAATTACTTTTTACAAAGTAGGTACCCAAAAGGCAATGAACAGTGTGTTAACTAATAATTACAAATGGCCCGATCCGCAACCCTTAGTAAATGATGCATATTATCGTATAAAGGGTATAGGAAAACAGAACGATATAAGGTATAGCTCTGTAGTTTTGGTAAAGGCTAATCTTGATATAAACGGAATCGCTGTTTTTCCAAACCCAATCTCTAACGGAACAGCGTCATTACAATTTACCGGAATGGCTAAAGGTACGTATACCGTAAAGTTGGTTAACCCTGCCGGGCAGGTATTACTTACCAGGCAAATCATTAATTTATCCGGATCGCTTTCTCAAAATTTACCCATTCATACCATCAATCCGGGAGTGTATTACCTGCAAATTATTCATCCCAATAATACAACGAGCTTATTAAATATTCTGGTAAAGTAAGAGCTACATATTTAACTATTACAAACAACGATTTCGCGGCATTGCAGGTGTAGCATTGGTGCAAAATATATCTTACAAGGCATAACGTTGCAGCACCTCATTTCGGTTAAATGGAACCGGCTTTTATTATGTAAAAAAAAAGACATGA
>JBBSJX010000448.1:0-3442 GCA_038256825.1 Chitinophagales bacterium | reverse complement strand
GGCATTGCCCGTACACAACAAATCAAACAAATACAGGATTGCGTGTTTATGGTTAAAGGATTTTCTAAGTAAGAATACCCGTTTATAACGGCAGGGAGCAATAATAAGGTTCCGCACATAGTGTGGGACTTTTTTATTGCCTCATATTTTAGCCCCCTTTGGCATAATGTAAATAATTGGCATAATTTTTACATTGATTTTAAACGAGTTGTAAGTATTCTGGTAAATACAATTGTTTTTTTTTAAACATCGAAAATATTAACAATTCATCAGCCTTAAAAGAAATCCTGTTTCGTATATTATTTATACTCTTAATTTAAAGGTTTTTAATACTTTATAATAAAAAGGTTATCAAGTAAAATTTTAAAATAGCATTTTAATTAATAAATTATCACTTAAAAAAAATAACTATGGAAGGAAGAAAATACAAAATATTATTGTGCGAAGATGATACAAACCTGGGTATGGTTTTAAAAAACTACCTGGAATTAAATGATTATGATGTGATTTTGGAAAGGGACGGACGATTAGGATTAGCAGCTTTTCAAAGAGAGAAATTTGATATATGCCTGTTGGATGTAATGATGCCAAATATGGATGGATTTACATTAGCTGAAGAAATCAGGGATGTTGACCCGGATATTCCTCTCTTCTTTTTAAGTGCAAAAACAATGAAAGAAGATATCATTCAGGGATATAAACTGGGTGCAGATGATTATATCACCAAACCTTTTGACAGTGAAGTGTTGTTAATGAAGATCAAGGTTATATTAAAGCGAAACGAGGAAGAAAACAAAATTAGCGAGAATATAGAATTTGATTTGGGTAGTTATCATTTTTATCCCAAGCTTCGTCAATTGAGCCACGATGGCATTATGCAAACCTTATCGCCAAAGGAAAACGAATTATTAAAAATGCTGGCTGAGCATAAAAATGATTTGTTGCCAAGGGAACAGGCATTAAAGAAAATATGGGGTAGCGACACCTATTTCAATGGTAGAAGCATGGACGTTTATATTGCAAAACTTCGTAAATATTTGAAAGATGATACGAATATTGAAATCGTAAATATTCATGGAAACGGTTTCCGCCTGGTTGCACCTTAATATATAAATGTTATAATTTTAAAAACCCATGCCAAAATAGCATGGGTTTTTTACTTTTATCACTAATGGTATTGTGTTTGTTCAATAACTGCAAATAAAAAATATGTTTAAAATAAAAAAAATCATCACTGTAATAGCTGCAATAATGGGCAGTTCCATCGGGTTACTATTTATGGCGTTTATTAACTGGGCTTTTTCGCTATCATTAACTTTTACCAATGTGTTTTTTATTGGTGTAATTGGAGGAGCTGTTTTAGGAGTATTAGGCACCTACCTGTTAACCATTTATTTAATGAATAAAGCAAAACGTTTTGTTCAAAATAAATTTATGAATACAGGTAACCGTTTAACCATTTCAAAAAGGGTATAAAGTGTTTTTAAAACAAAAGAGTACCCGTTTTTCCCTGTACTTTTCTGCCTAAGTGTTCATAGGCTTTTGCAGTTACCTCCCTGCCCCGTGGTGTGCGCTGCATAAAACCTTCCTGGATTAAAAAAGGTTCATAAACTTCTTCAAGAGTTCCGGGTTCTTCACCTACAGCGGTTGCAATGGTGGTTAACCCTACCGGTCCGCCTTTAAACTTTTCGATTATAGCCAATAATATCCTGTTATCCATTTCATCAAGGCCATGCTCATCAACATTTAAGGCACGTAGGGCGTGTTGGGCAATAGCCATATCAACTTTGCCATCACTTAATACCTGTGCAAAATCCCTTACGCGACGTAATAATCCATTTGCTATACGGGGTGTGCCCCTGCTGCGACGGGCAATTTCGTAAGAGGCCTCGCTGGTTATGGGCGTGTTTAATATGGCAGCGCTTCGCTCCACAATACTTTTTAATACATCCGCATTATAATATTCAAGGCGTGATTTAATGCCAAACCTGGATAATAAGGGTGCCGTTAGCAAACCACTGCGGGTAGTTGCACCCACCAGCGTAAAAGGATTTAAGGTAAGCTGAATGCTTCGTGCATTGGGGCCACTATCAATCATAATGTCTATCCTGAAATCTTCCATTGCGGCATACAGGTATTCTTCTACAACTGTACTCAGCCGGTGAATTTCATCAATAAATAAAACATCATTGGCTTCCAGGTTGGTAAGCAAACCCGCAAGGTCGCCCGGCTTTTCAATTACCGGCCCGCTGGTTTCCTTAATTTTTACCCCCATTTCGTTAGCCACAATACGGCTAAGGGTGGTTTTACCCAAACCCGGGGGACCATGAAATAATATATGATCCAGCGCTTCGCCCCTTAGTTTGGCAGCTTTTATAAAAATCATCAGGTTTTCAACCAATTGGGGCTGGCCGGCAAAATCTTCAATTTCTTTGGGACGTATATTATTTTCAAATTCTGACTCAACTAAATTCAGTTCAGGCTTATCGGTATTTAAATTGGGGTTGGCCATGCGGTAAAATTAGCGAAATCAATAATTGCAGCAGAAGGCTATTTTGGTTTTAGAAGTTTCAGCTCACAAATACAACCCCACAAAAAGTGATCACGTTAATACAAGCTGCTATGGAAAGATATTGCACAAGTGAGTGACACAACCGGAGCTGCACAACGATACAATGCCGGAACCAAAAACTAATATTTCAATAATTTTATTTAAACGGCGCATTGGTTTAACTGCAAAATCAAATCGGCATCGGGCGAATTGGTTAAATACTGCTCACTTTCGGAGGCTTTGCAAACACCGGGGTAATCACCCATTTTATCATACATATTTTCTATGATTTGAAAGTGCAGGTGCGGCGGCCAATGCCCGTTTTCGGCAGGTGAGCCAAAATGCGCAAACACCTGCCCGGCGGCAATGGGGTCGCCCTCGTTTAAATTTTCAATATCGGCAAGGCTAAGGTGGCCAAACAGGGTATGAAATGATTGGCCATTTAATTGATGCTGTAAAATAATAGTGGCGCCGTAATCGCCATACTGATTATTAAAAGCAAAACTGTGCACCGTTCCATCCATCGGGGCCATAATTTCAGTATCGGCAGGGCCCCAGATATCGGTTCCCAAATGCAGGCGCCGCGGTTCTTCGCCGCCAAACATCTCACTTCGACTGTACATGGTTCGCAATTCGTTGTAACCGCCAATCCCAAATTTTAAATTTTTAAGCGCTTCGTTTATATAATCACCAAACTTATATAAGTCAGATACCACCTCGTGCGATAAAGACGTATTGGAGGCTGTAAAATTCATTTTAAGCAAACGGTCGTACAGGTTATCAAATGCAACAACCGGGGCAAATAAATGTTGGTTTTGCAAAAGTGTTTGGTAAAGAGAAGAAATTATTGCAGGCTCATCATTGTTTAAAACAGCGGTCATGAATGTTATT
>JBBSJX010000447.1:0-3451 GCA_038256825.1 Chitinophagales bacterium | reverse complement strand
TATACAGCAGGGTGTAGGTATTACACAGGTAGGATCACAATTGGGTAATTTTTACCTGGCAGAATATGCTGGGCTGGATAGTGAAGGATTTGAAACGATCTTTGAAATTAACAAGGAGACTTTAAGAAGCACAGGCCAAACGGTAAAAACAGGGGCGATTATTCGAGCCACCCAAACCAATATAAACAATAACCGAATTGTACACAGCGATAAACAAGGTCTGCCAACCTGGTATGGTGGTTTTATAAATAATTTTTCCTATAAAGGATTTGACCTGAATGTTCTCTTTACTTTTTCTGGTGGCAATTATATTTATGACGGTTTGAGAGAGAGTAATTCTTATGTACGCACCGGTTCAAACGTTATATTGGCAGATGTTTATAACAATACATGGGAAACAGGTAAAGTAGACGCAGCCTATCCAAAACTTACCTGGAACATGCGGGATAATTTTAATAACCCATTAACGAATAATCCTTCTCCTCAAACCCTTGGCTCACGCACCACCCGCTTTTTGTATAAAGGCGATTTTGCAAGATTAAAAACAGTACAGCTCTCGTACAACCTGCCTGCCGGGCTCATTACAAAAATGAAGATGCAAGGTATTCGGTTATATGTTAATGTAAATAACCTGCTAACCTTTACGGATTATCCCGGATTTGATCCGGAGTTTGCAAATGTTGGCGGGGGATCGCAAGACAGAAACTTAAACCAGGGTTTAATCGGATCGTCGCCTATTCCACAGGTTCGTTCGATGAATGCCGGTCTTTCAGTAACCTTCTAATCATTAAAAAGTATTTCATATGAAACGAATAATCTATTGTTCATTAGTGTTAGCGGCATTGCTGACAACTTCCTGTAAAAAAGAATGGCTTGATAAAGCGCAGCCACAAACCAACCTTGCCACCGACCAGTGGGGAAGTACCTCCGACCTGGAACGCCTTATTGCCGGAGCCTATTATGGCATTAGCGGTTACCAGGGGTTTAGGGGAATTGTCGGGCTGCAACACAACCATGAAGCCCTTTTATCAGATATTGGATTCCTGCATAAAAATGCAGTGACCGGCGATTTTGAAAACGCATTGTACGACCGTAACCTGGGCATACGTAATGATGTTGGGCTGTACAACAACATGTGGCAGGGTGCCTATATGGGGTTGGCGCTTAGCAACGAGATAATTGGTTGGGTAGATAAGAATGGCGCCTTTAAAGATCAGTATGGACCATTGTGGACCGACAGGATAGTAGGGGAAGCTTTGTTTTTACGTGCCTGGATCCACTTTACTATGGTAAGAATGCACGGGTTGCCTTTTGGAGCAGACAATAATTCAAAATCTATTATTCTAAAAACCACCCCTTCCAAAGAACCTTTCCCTAATCCAGGTAGAGCAACGGTGAAGGAAGTGTACGACCAGATAATAGCTGACCTGAACAAAGCGGCCACCTTATTACCCACAGCGTACAGGCCTAATGTTGATCCACTGGAATACCAGGATCGTGCAAACAGGTCTGCTGCTCATTTTTTATTGGCAAGGGTATATTTTCAAATGAAAGATTTACCTAAATCAAAACAATTTTGCGATTCAGTATTAAATTCTAATCGCTTTCCACTTAACCAGGACCCTATAGAAGCCTTTAACAAAACAGGCCTTGCTGCCAGGGGAAATGAGGTTGTTTGGCAATATGTACAGTATAGCACTTCCCAGCAACAATGGAAAAGTTCGCCAATGGGGTATATGTTTAATTTTACCAACAGGGGAAGTAATACGTTAAACAATGGAAGATTGATTTCTGCAAGCGATGCATTTCTTAACCAGGTTGGTTGGTCTGAGGCCTCGTTAACCATTGCCAACCTTCCTGCAGGAACCCCGCCCGCTGTGCAGCCAAATGCTAATAATTTTAATATAGTTAATAGCGACAAAAGGCTAGCGCAACTTTGGAAAGCTATCCCTGCAGGTTACGATCCACGGCCAGAGTATACCACGTATAACCGTACCTATGTTTGGAGCAATAAAACAAACAGGAATACCGCCGGTAGCAATTTGCTTTGGAGTATACCGTTTATGCGTTCGGCCGAATTACACCTTACCCGTGCTTACATACTCTTTACTCAAAACGACCGAACAGGAGCGGCTGCCGATGTAAACGCAGTTCGGCAAAGGGCCGGTTTGGCCCCGATTGCGGCTGCAGATCTCACCGTTAATATGATACACGAAGAAAGAATGAGAGAGCTGGCTTTTGAAGATGACCGGTTGTATTATTTACAAGCTATTAGTGCCCCCATACCTCCCGGCGACAGAACTGGTGTTGCCCCGCTTGACTGGAAAAGCCCAACCCTGGTTATTCCACTGCCCAATATTGAGACAGATGTAAATCCAGGTGCAAATGGTTAATTGCGCCTTAACGGTTCCCAGCTTTGATACCTTCTTAGCCGGGAACACTTTTTAACACGTAAGTAATTTAAAGCATCAAAACTTTCTTCAAAAAAAATTTCACTAAAACTATTTATCAAAACAGAAACATGAGTGTTTCTACATAAAGTTTGTAATGGCAAACTGCACAAGAGTATTCCCAAAAGGCAAACGCTTCACCTTTAAGTTTTTTTGGTAACAAGCATTGGTTTGCTATTGGTACATCGTTGTGTCACTCCCTTGTACCGTATATTTTCAGGGCAGCTTTGCTCGCTACAAACATTAATTCAATTTTTTCCGGTTGGTTTAATAGCAATGGAAAAGGCTCATCTGCTCTTTACAATAAGCTATGTAGACTCCGTTGCGAAAAAATTTGGAAACCTAAAAACGCAACGACCTCAATGGCAGTAGAAATAAAAGTTATCGGCCGTTCAATTATACTTTACACCTGATAGAATTGTGCATTGCTGAATAGGGAACAATTGGTACAAGAGTGCGACGCAACAATGATAAATAGTAGCAATACTTCTCTGGCCAATAAAAAAAGAAATTCACATTCTTAAGCGGGGGTAGTATAAACGATTACTTGTCAGCAACACCCCTTTAGTATTCAGTCAGTACAAGTGTTTTTTGCTTTCCATCAGGTGCGATCATTAAAGGTCTCTACAACAAGGTCAAAGGGAAAATTGGGTTCAAATAAATGCTTCGCTCCGTAAAACCTGGGAGGAGAAAACTGGAAAACAACTGTTTGCTTCAAGAAAACAGACACAGAAGAAATTAGATTTTGTTTATTAAAAGTACAAGATGAAAAATGCTTATTGGTTACTTAAAAATGTAGGATTATATATTTTATTTGCTTTTTGCCAGGTAGTTGCCAAAGGGCAAACAACGGATGAGTATTTAATTAAAGTTTACGATAGCCTGCATTGGAGCCCCATGCAGCAAAAATTCAGGCAAATAGCGCCAATGCCTTTCGGGGTGGTTTTTTTGCCATGGGCGGGTTGCACCGAGCAGGATATGCGTAAGCATTTTAGAATGAT
>JBBSJX010000446.1:0-3466 GCA_038256825.1 Chitinophagales bacterium | reverse complement strand
AGCAGGCTAATGGCAAAAAAACCACTTTGATATTATCCGATATTTTTCAATCAGGGATTGCAATTCCTCAATTGTGCAACCTGGTTATTAATAAGGTTAAAAACCGCCATGTTAACCAGTTGATATTAATAGGCCCGGTATTTTTTTCTCATAAAGAAACCTTTTTAAAGGCCGATGCCGACAATGCATTTTTAAAAATAGCTTTTTATAGTTCTACAGATGCTTTTCTGAAAGAATCCAATACACACCATTTTAAAGATGAGGTGATATTATTAAAAGGTGCCAGGATTTTTGAGTTTGAACGCATTGTACACTGGCTTGAAGAAAAAGTACACCAGACAGTGCTTGAAGTTAACCTGGATGCCATGGTGAACAACCTAAAGGAAATTCAAAAATTATTAAAACCAGGCACCCGGTTAATGGCCATGGTAAAGGCTTTTAGTTATGGTAGTGGTAGCGCAGAAGTGGCGGCCTTACTCCAGTTTCATAAGGTGGACTACCTGGCGGTTGCTTATGCAGATGAAGGAGTTGAACTGCGTAAGGCAGGTATTAATTTGCCTGTTATGGTAATGAGCCCGGAGGTATTAACCTTTGATGCTTTGGTTGAGTACAACCTGGAACCCGAACTATATTCCTTTACTATTTTCGATGCTTTCTGTCAGTATATTTCAAAGCAGGGAATACAACAATACCCGGTTCATTTAAAATTAGATACTGGTATGCATCGCCTGGGTTTTGAATTACATGACTTACCCCGGTTGGAGGAAATACTCCAAAACAATAAGCAGGTTGTTGTAAAAAGTATATTCAGCCATTTAGCCTCCAGCGAAAATCCCGATCACGATAATTATACCCTGCAACAGTCCAGCCATTTTAATGAAGCCTGCGCCAGATTGCACCAGGTATTAGGCTATTCCTTCATCAGGCACCTCTCCAATTCGGCTGCCATATCCAGGCTTCCACAATTACATTACGATATGGTGCGGTTGGGCATTGGTTTATATGGCATACATAGCACTTCCACCCCGCAACTCAACTTGCAAACAGTTATCACTTTAAAATCAACCATTGCGCAGGTGCGTACTGTTAAAGCTGGCGATAGGGTAGGCTATGGAAGAAGAGGTGAAGTAACAAAAGATTCCGTTATTGCCACCGTTAGAATTGGCTATGCCGATGGTTTTAGCCGGGCATTGGGTAATGGTATTGGACAAATGTATATTAACGGAAAATTTGCGCTGGTAATAGGGAGTGTTTGTATGGATATGACCATGATTGATATAACCGGGATACCCGGTGTAAACGAAGGAGACGAGGTTGAAATTTTTGGCGAACACTTGCCGGCTACACAATTAGCGCAATGGGCGCAAACCATACCTTACGAAATTTTAACCAGCATTAGCCAGCGGGTCAAAAGGGTTTATTACCACTAATAGGCAACTACAATCAATTACTTCTGCACAACTTTCTTTTATAAAATAATAGCCTGAGGTTAATATGTTAAACGATGTTTGGTAGCAAAATCATGGAGGTGGTTTCCCTATCTTTGCGCCTAAAATTTTTGCAAAGTGAAGTCAAGGAGTATTGTACTGATTATATTTATTATTTTATTAGTTGACCAGTTATTTAAGTTTTATATAAAAACAAACTATTATTTGGGCGAAGAAACAAAGGTAGCAGGGCTCAATTGGTTTAAACTTCACTTTGTTGAAAACGAGGGTATGGCCTGGGGTTGGAAAATGGGTGGCGAATGGGGTAAAGTTGCGCTGACCCTTTTTAGGCTGGTTGCCGTAATTGCCGGTGTTTTTATTATCCGAGATTTTTTAAAAAAGAAATACCACAGAGGATTTATTGTTTGCAGTGCCCTCATTTTTGCTGGTGCGCTGGGCAACCTTATCGACAGTATGTTTTACGGGCTTATTTTCCAGGATAGCGATCCTTACCTTCAAAACCTTGCTAAACTGGTACCTATGGGTAAAGGGTACGCCGGTTTTTTACATGGCAAGGTGGTAGATATGCTTTATTTTCCAATCATAACCAATGCGCACTACCCAGCGTGGTTTCCTATTTGGGGTGGCGAAGAGTTTGAATTTTTTCGCCCGGTATTTAATATTGCTGATGCCTCCATTTCTACCGGTGTTATTACCATTTTAATTTTTCAGAATAAGTTTTTTAAGAAAAAGGATGAAGAAAAACATGTAACCGTTGAAACCAACGCTACGGTAGATGATAATGTTCAAATTCAGTAAACTCATTCCATAAATTTTGAAAAGGTAACTTAGAGTTGCCTTTTTTTATGCCCTTTTGTTAAGTTTTTTGGTTGCCGGCATTTGTTCTTTTTTCAACATCGTTGTGTCACTCTCTTGTGCTTTAGGTGCAAGAGGCATCAGTAACATAGTGTTGGTTTAAGTGTTCCGATAGGATCACTTAAATCTATAATTGGGTGGCAGGACTGCGTCCGGCATTAGGGTTACGTTGCTGAATTATTAATTCTATTGTAGATAAGAAATTAAATTTCTATCCAGTTGTTGGTTTAAGTGTTCCGATAGGATCACTTAAATCTATAATTGGTGGCAAGACTGCGTCCGGCATTAAGGTTAAATTGCTTAATTGTTTATTCTATTGTAGATTAGAAATAAAAATGTCTACCCGGTACAAATTCGGTGATAGTGAATACGCCCATTTTATAACTTTTGCCGTTGTTAATTGGATTGATGCTTTAAGCCGACCACAATACAAGGATATTGTGGTAGAAAGCCTGCAGTATTGTCAAAAGGAGAAAGGATTAAAATTGCATGCCTGGATTATCATGAGCAATCATGTTCATTTAATTGCCAGTGCAGGCGAAGGACATAAACTAGGAGATATTATTCGTGATCTGAAGAAGTTCACGAGTAAGCAAATAGAACAGGCAATCAGGAATAACTCTCTTGAAAGCAGAAAAGAGTGGATGCTTTGGATGTTTGAACGAGCAGGAAAGAGAAACAGTAACAATAAAAACTTTCAGTTTTGGCAGCAGGACAATCACCCGTTTGAACTTTATAGTTATGAAATGCTAAAACAAAAACTTGATTATTTACATAATAATCCCGTAAAAGCAGGAATAGTTTATGAGCCGTGGCATTATAAGTACAGCAGTGCTGCAGACTATTGTAAAAATATGAGTGGTTTATTGGAATTGCAACTTGTATAATACCGGACACAGTCCTGCTATTAACAAAGGGTTTAAGTCATCCTTCGGAAGACTAAACCAACAGTGCTTTTGCACAAACATGAGCGGTTATTTGGATTTGCAGCTTCTGATATACTATTGCCGGACACAGTCCTGCTATCAAAAATGAATTTAAGTGATCCTATCGGAAGACTAAAACCAACAGTTCTTTTGTACAAACATGAGCGGTTAATTGGATTTGCAGCTTTTGTTATACTGTTGCCGGACACAGTCCTGCTATCAAAAATGGATTTAAGT
>JBBSJX010000445.1:0-3474 GCA_038256825.1 Chitinophagales bacterium | reverse complement strand
CCGTTGGTAGCTTTATGTACTGCAATGTACCAGGGCAAAGTAATCAAAGCAATAAGGGCTAGAGCAACCAATATTTTCCAGGTAAAAATGCGCTGCCAAAGTTTTTTGTACACAATCCATATCAGCAGGCACAGGCCGGGTAAGGCAAGTGCCACCGGTCCTTTTGCAAGCGTTGCCAGCGCAAAACATACCGCTGCCACCATTAGATGAATAAACTTATTGTGTTGTAAATAGGAATACGAGGTGAGCAGGCCGGTGGTTACAAAAAATATAAGGTAAGGATCCGGAACGCTCAACCTGAACTCAAACAAAAATTGAGTGGATGCTACCAGTACCATGGCGCTAAAAAATGCGTTGACTACATTGGTAAACTTCCTCGCAAAAACAAAAGTTACCCAAACGGTAAGCAATCCCAGTATGGCAGAAAAAAAACGGGCAGCAAATTCGTTTACCCCAAATATTTTATACGCCAGCATCATAAAATAATAATGGAGTACCGGTTTGTCGGTTCGCAGTTCACCATTAAAAGTGGGCACCACCCAATCGCTACGTTGCAACATTTCCCGGGCACATTGTGCATTTTTGGCCTCGTCTAAAATATATATGGGAGCTGCACCCAGCCTTGCCAATAATATAAAAGCAAGCAGGGCCATTAATAATCCAAAATGTATAGGCTTGTACGAATAATTGTTTTGCAATAAAGGATTATTAGTTGATGACATATTTAAGAAACATTGGGTCTTTGGGCGGCAACGAGTAGCTTTTCTTTTGGCCGCACCAGCAGGTAATAGTAGCTAATAATGACCAGGCCAATTGTAAAGGGAATAATGGTGTAATATCTTAAACTGTCGTTTGTTGAGTAAAATTCGGTAAGCATCCAGTAACCATTGGCTAATATCCAAAAAACCACAGCCAGGTTATGTAAAAGTTCACTTTTAATGGCACGGGTTTGCCAGGTAATTAATACTGCGGCAAAAACCGTGGGGATAATCATGATTAAACCCAGGGGTTTCCAAAGCATCGCCCACGCAAGATCCTTTAGCAACCAGAAAACGATGTGCAGGTTTTCCATCCTTCTAAACCGGGCAGGAATGGTATAAAATTCATTGGTGGTTGAAGCTGCCCGTATCAAATCCACTTCTCCCGGCTGGGAGAGGGTTGTATTTATTTTTTGCTCTGCATGCATGAGGAAATAGTAATTAAGGGGTCAAAAATAACAATTGATCTTAGTCTAAGTCATTTTTCTTGCCAATGCCTTTTCAAATCGTTTTACATCTGCATCAGCATAAATAGGGGATCCCTTAACCAGGTAATCGCAAAATTGATTGGCAAAAAACGGCGCAAGGGAGCAGCCTTTTGCACCCATTCCATTAAAAATGCCCACTGCGTTAAATGCCGGATGTAACCCAACAAATGGCCGACGTTCCATATTTGCCGGCCGTTCCGATGCCAGGTGGTCTACAATTTCAAAAGGAATTTTAAGCCAGTTTTTCAACTGCTCCTCCACTTTTAATCGCCACGCAGGTGTAGGCAAAACATTTTTAAAATCCCATTCGTAGGTCGATCCAATCCAGAACAACCCATCGCTCCACGGTACAATATTTAAACCCTGCTTATAAATATGGTTAGCAGGCAAACCGGGAATGGATACAATCAACGCTTCCCCTTTCATGCGCGAATAGGGGAGGTTTTTAAAATATGGATTGGTAAAACCGGCAACCCCTTCGCAGCAAATAATTTTGGAAGCGGTAATATTTTTATAGGTAATGTTATTTTCAGCTACTATGCATTCTGGCCAATCAAATTTGGTTTCCAATAATAAATTTTCAGCTTTTAGGTGTTTACGCCAACCTTCCAACATAGGGTTGATATCAACCAATAGGCAAGGCTCAATTGCTCCTGCCCCAAAGTAAAAATTGAAAAAAGATTTCCATTGTTCCTCATCGGTAGGCTTCAAATATTTCGTTTCTTCCGGAAGCCTTTTATCAAATGCTTCCTTCATTTGCACGCTGGGGTGAAAGTCAACAATATTGCATTGTCTCACTATTTCAATTCCCAGTTCGCTGCCAAATGTGCTATAAGCATCCCAGGCAAAAGGAAGCAATTCTTCAATCCGCCAGGTGCGTACAATTCTTCGTCCCGTAACCGGGTTTATAACCCCGCTGGCCACTTTACTTGCCGTAAAAGGCTGGCTTTTATCAATAACCAAAACTTTTTTGCCGGCCTTTATTAAGTACCAGCTTAATAAAGTGCCACTAATTCCTTGTCCCAATACCAGGAAATCAACATTTAACTTTTCAGGTTCTGTGATAATCATTTTATTTTTTTTGGTTTCTAGCAGTCGGGCATTTGTCATCATCGTTGCAGCTAGACCGACCTTTGGCGGTTCGCACTCTTGTACTTATAGTATAAATTTCAGCACAATTAAGTTATTTAAGGTTTTATAAAATTAGAAGGATCAATATTCGTCAAAAATACATGTCCAGACCTTTAACAACTTAATGTTTTGGTTCAACAAGTCCCTTTAAATAAGTTGGCTTAGTTTGTTAACTTTAACCCATAGCAATCGTTCGTTCCAATTTATCCGTTATTTTTATTCAAATTCGTTTCCATGAGAGTTTTAGTTTGCTGTTTAATTGTTTTTCTATCCCTTAACGCTAATGCCCAGGTTTATCCCGGTGGTTACCTTGGGCAATCCTTTGCAGGTAACATGGGCCGAAACTTTAATTACAACGATAGCTTATCACCCCAAAAATGGTCCCTCAATAAATACAGCAGCCTATCAACCAGCTTTAGTGTGTGGAAAGGTGGAAGCGCCAATGTTATTTCTGCCCCAATGGGTTTGCAGTTAAACAGGCGGTTAAATAATAATTTGTATGCTTTTGCCGGGGTAAATGTTGCGCCAGCCTATGTTAACTTTCGCTCTAACTTCATGAACGCTAATAATAGCAATAAGCTAAACCAGGGCAATTCGTTTATGAACAGGCAGGGAAGTTTTGGAGTATTTTCAAGAGCCGAGTTAGGCCTCATGTACACCAATGATGAGCGAACTTTTCAAATATCGGGAAGTTTCGGAATTGAAAGAAGCCAGTTTCCTTCCATAAGAGATTTTCAACCTTTAAATACAAACAATAACAGGCAGCCCATAATCAGGTAAAAACCGGTTATTAAAATTTAATCTCCTTAAAGTTTACGGGTGTTTTTGTAGTCATTCTTTAAAAGCCATTGCAGTACTTTTTCTCGTTGGTCTCCCTGTACAATTATTTCTCCTTCTTTAGCTGAGCCACCCGTACCACAAAAGTTTTTTAGCTTTTTGCCAAGGTCCACCAGGTCTTCTTCTGTGCCAGTAAAACCTTCAACAAGGGTAACGGCCTTACCTCCTCTATGCTTTGTATCAAGCCTTATTTTCAATTTTTGTTGTTGCGGTTGTAAGGTGTCACGTACAATTTCTTCTTCAGGCTCAAAACTAAAATT
>JBBSJX010000444.1:0-3476 GCA_038256825.1 Chitinophagales bacterium | reverse complement strand
CGGGATGACGGGCTGTAGTATGGCTACGTCATGCTGAATTCATTTCAGCATCCCCTGGAATTTCGCACTTAATTATTCAAGGGATCCCGAATCGAGTTCGGGATGACGGACAGCCTCCCCTGGAATTACGCACTTAACTGTCCAGGGGATCCCGAGTATTTGTAGTTACTGCTCCGCCAAAATTTAGGTTAACTATCTTTAAAGCAAAACAACTCAATTACAAATAATAAAACCCTGCTTATGGATATGCTTTACCACCAAATGCCGGCTAACGAAGTAATTGAAAAACTTTCATCTGGCAGCGATGGGTTAACCAGTGAGGAGGTAGCCAAACGGCAGCAAAAATATGGGCGCAATACGATGCCTCAGCCCAAATCAAAAAGCCTTCTTTTTATCTTCTTTCACCAGTTTTTAAATCCATTAATTTATGTTCTTATTGGTGCGGCAATAATTTCGATGGTAACCGGCGATATAAAGGATGCCTTGTTTATTACGGCTATCATTGTTATTAATGCTATACTGGGCACGTACCAGGAAGCGCGGGCCGAAAAAAGTGCGGTTGCTTTACGCAACCTGGTAAAAGTTAACTGCAGGGTTAAGCGCAATGGCCATATACATAATGTTGATTCAGAAGAACTGGTGCCGGGCGATTTGGTTTTATTTGAGTCGGGGCAAAAAATACCCGCCGATTGCCGGCTTTTGGAGGTAAATGGTTTAACTGTTCAGGAAGCATTGCTTACGGGGGAATCGATAGCGGTAGAAAAAAATACCGGAACTATTAGCGGCGGAGAGGAGTTAGCCATTGGCGACCGAACCAATATGGTTTTTGCTGCAACTACGGTGCAAAAAGGCAGGGGAGAGGGTGTGGTTACTCAAACAGGTTTATATACTCAAATTGGTAAAATTGCCGGTTCGCTAAGTGGTGCTGAAGCTGAAAAGCCGCCGCTGGTTAACCGGATGGAAGCTTTTGCAAAGCGCATTAGTATTATTACGTTGGTTGCTTGTTTGCTACTGGGAGTTGTGGGTTATTTTGAAGGAATGCCGGTTATGGAAATCTTTTTTTTAATGGTTGCTGTTGGGGTAGCCGCCATTCCCGAAGGCTTGCCCGTTGCACTTACGGTAGCTTTATCCATTGGTACCCGGCGCATGGCAAAGCGCAATGTTATTGTACGAAAATTACCCGCCGTTGAAGGTTTGGGTAGCTGCACCCTGATTGCTTCCGATAAAACAGGAACGCTTACCATGGACGAACAATCGGTGAAGCAGATTTATTTACCCGGCAACCAGTTTTATACTGTTACCGGTCAGGGCTATAATGGCGAAGGAACCATTGAAAAAGATGAGGTGCAGGTTACTGAAATGGATGAACCGATGCATGCATTTTTACGTGCCTGTATTTTAGCCAACGAAGGTATATTACGCAAAACCGCCAATGGCTGGGAACACTCCGGCGATGCGGTTGATGTGGCGTTAAGAGCCTTGTCGTATAAAGCAGGCGAAAAGCCCGGCTACTTTAAAAAGGATGTGACGATTGAAAAAACCATCGCCTACGAATCCGAAAAGCAATATTCAGCCGTATTCTTTAAACAAAACAACCAGTTGCATTTTGCCATGAAAGGCGCAGCCGAAATAATTATAAAACATTTACCCGAACAGCAAAAAGCAGAAGTTGTAAAAGTTTCGGAACAAATGGCGGCAGATGGTTATAGGGTATTGGCATTGGCCGGGGGCGTAGTGCAAAATTTAGAAAAAACGGATATGCCACCCTTAAACATGCTGGGCCTTATTGGTTTAATTGATCCACTGCGTTCCGAAGCTAAAGACGCCGTTCACCAATGCCGCATGGCCGGTATACAGGTGCTGATGGTTACAGGCGACCATCCCTCAACCGCGCTGGCAATTGCAAAGCAACTGGATATTGCCACTAATAAGGATGAAGTGATTTCGGGAGCTGATTTATCGGGTATGGAGGATTTGAGTGTACAGGAATGGGCCGATAAAATCCGTAATAAAAAGGTGTTTGCACGGGTAGCCCCCTTGCAAAAAAAACGTATTGTGGATGCTATGAAATCACTGGGGCACTTTGTTGCGGTTACCGGCGATGGTGCCAACGATGCCCCTGCATTAAAATCGGCACATATTGGGGTGGCTATGGGTGCCGGTACCGACCTGGCTAAAGAAGTTTCATCCATAATTGTAACGGATAATAATTTTGCCTCCATTACGGCGGGGGTGGAGGAGGGGCGGATTACGTTTGATAACCTGCGCAAGATTATTTACATGCTTATTGCGACCGGTGCGGCTGAATTGGTAACGGTAGCGTTGGCTATACTAATTAATGTGCCGTTGCCTTTTTTGGCTATCCAGCTTTTATGGTTAAACCTGGTTACTAACGGAATACAGGATATGGCCCTGGCCTTTGAAAAAGGAGATTCGTCGGTAATGCTAAAACCACCACGCAAACCCGGCGAAAGCATTTTTGATAAACTAATGAATGCACAGATAATTGTATCCGGTGGCTTTATTGCTGGTGTTGCATTTGGCTTGTGGTATTACCTAATTTATGTTTTAAAGTATAACGAAAGTCATGCCCGGTCGGTGGTGATGATGTTGATGGTATTACTGCAAAACTTTCATGTACTAAATTGCCGGTCGGAGACCAAAAGCCTGTTTAAAATGCCATTAAAAAATAATTATGTTTTATTAATTGGCATTATGACGGCGCAATTGGTTCACATTGCGGCATCGTATACCCCGGGGTTAAACGCTACCCTGCACCTGGAGCCCATTACATTGAAGGAATGGATTCAGTTATTGCCTACCGCAGCTTCCATTTTACTGGTTATGGAATTATTTAAATGGACTTGGAGACGCAGGGACCCCCTTCGACTACGCTCAGGGACCACACCTTCGACTACACTCGGGACCACACCACTTTCCGGAAAGCCGCATACCATTTAAGATTAATGTATTTTTTGGTTACGAACAGCAGAAATTCTATTCAACATCGTTGTGTCACTCTCTTGTACGGTTGATTCTTTATGCTGCTTTTAATACAAAATCTGTTTTCAGGTGTAGACTTTCTTAAATGCATACGTAATTATTAAGTTGACGCCCATGCGGAAAGCGGGAACAAGCAGGTAACTGCTCCCGAATAAATCCTTTTGGGTGAACACCTCTTTGTTGTTTTTCTTTTTGCTCTGTAGGAGCACCCTGTTTATAGAAATTATTCAAAAAACGATTATCAAACTCCGTAGGTGCTTCCTGATTACTCAATTATAGGTGGCACCTACGGAGCCGAAGAACGTTAAATAAAGATTTACTATAAACAGGATGCTCCTCTGGAGCAACTAGCCGTTACTATTTATGAAATATTAAAATCTAAACCTCACACATTTGTGTACACATAGTAGGATTAAATAGGAACTATGAAAACTGTCTTTGAACCGAGCCTTTACGTTTAGTTCTTTATGTTG
>JBBSJX010000443.1:0-3497 GCA_038256825.1 Chitinophagales bacterium | reverse complement strand
CCACAAAGGGTTTGAGCCATCAAAAACATACATTTTACAGTTGAAAACAGTGTTTAGATGGCTTATATAAATTCTGGGATTTTTTGATAGTACAATCATATCCACATCCAGTTTTTGGGCAGCATTAAAACGATAGGATTTATCAATCACTAATATTTTTTTGTTGTTATAAACTACGAAAGGATAGGCAGCAACAACTTCATCAATTACTCCCGGTGCTATCCTGTAAAGTATTCGTGAAGGTTTTAAATGAAAATTTTGCAGAAAGGGATCTGTAAATAAAGCAGTATCACCTGCAAACAGGAAGTTTCTTCCATTAATAAAATCAATAGCGGTATGCCGGGGAATATTATAAACGATTAATTTTTGCTGTTTCGACTTTTGAAAAAAATCTACCGTTCGTGTAAGCACAAATAATAATGAAATTGCGAGGCCAATTTTTAAAGCTGTTGTGTTTTTTCTTAATAACCACCAGCTAAATGCAAAAATTAAAAGGTATAAAATTACTGCCTGTAATACCGAAACCTGTATGCCACCCGAAACTACAAACGACAGACTATTTAAATTTTCAATAAAGGTATTCATCGTCCAAAGCAAAATACTTGCAGCTTTACCCATTACCATTGCAACAGGACTAACCCAATTTCCTAACAATACCAGCAGCAATTCAGCATATAATACAATACTTGCCAAAGGCACTACAACAAAGTTTGTTACTAAAAACAAATTAGGAAATTGGTGAAAATGGTAACACACAATGGGCAGGGTAAGTATTTGAGCGGAAAGCGTTACCGCATTTAATTTCCAGATGCCATCAATAAATTTATTTTTAAAATAAATCCATTTATATATGGGCTGCATAAAAATAACAATGCTTAATACAGCAGCATACGATAATTGAAAACCCACATCCCACAAGGCAAAGGGGTTTAGGCAAAGTAATAAAAATGCCGATGCAGCCAGTGTATTAAATATGGAAGACTTTTTATTTAATACTTCACCAATAAGCAAACACGTAAACATTACGGCCGACCGGAGAATAGAAGGCGCTGCGCCTGCCACTAAACTAAAAATCCATAATACTATTAATATCACAACGGGCTTTGCAAATTTAACCCAGCGTTGTTTTTTAAACAGTTTAAAAAACGATAACAGGCTTATATAAATCATTCCAAGGTGCAACCCCGAAATGGCAATGATGTGTACCACGCCTGTATTACTATATGCCTGTACCAGGTCTTTGTCTAAATCATCCCTGTAACCAATGAGCAATGCTTCAGCAACGCCCTGCTCCCTTTCTCCATCTATGTATTTTTTTAAGGAAGCTGTTACCGAAAACCGAATATTAAACAACCAATTTTTAAACGGGTTAGCCACATTCGATTTAGTAACAATATACTCCTGCTGATTTAAATATACCTGGTGGTAAATATCGTGAAACGCACTATAGCGCTGGTAATTAAAAGCACCGGGGTTGCCAGAATTTGTAATAGGTTGTAATTTTTTTGAGAGTATAATTTGTGTGCCGTAAACCAGCTTTGGTGCTATACTATCTTTTTTAAAATACACGAGTATATTGCCTTTTACAGGCTGCCAGGTATTATTTAAACTAATAGCTTCCACAGCAGCAATTGCCTTATACGATTTATTCTTTTCTACCAGTGGCTCCTTAATTGTTACCAGCAATATGCCAGTATCATTGTAATTATGGCCAATCCAATCCGGATGGTTTCGTATGTCGCTTTTAAAAGTAATTATACTACCTACTGCAAAAAACAATACCATAAAAGCCGCGCCCTGCAACCACCTCCACGAATAACTTATATGTGCCGGCAGCCAATAAAAAGGCAGCACAAATAATGCGCTGCCAATAATTAAAACAAAAAGTTGCCATTGGGCAAACCCAACATACCATTGAAAAATAATCCCCGCCATAAAGGGAAGCAATAAGCGAAAAAGCGGTATTTGCTTCCAGAAATAAACCTGGTGCCGTGCCATTTTTAAATGTAGCAGTTCAGCAACTAAATTGCAATAGACGGGGTAAAAAACAAAGAAATAAAATGCACAAAAAATGCCTGCATTAATAAATTCATAAGTACGAATTAATAATGCAGGCATATTATTTTAAACCAATTAAAAGTGCATAAAAAAAGCCGCCCCCAAAAAGTAGGGACTGGCGCATGAAAAGATGCGGTACAAGGGAGTGACACAACAGAAGCTTCATTAAAGGACTATTGCCCGTCAACAAAAAAAGCGACAATTACAAATGCACCCCCTGGCAGCTTCCATTCAACCTTTATAATTCAAAATAGAATATTAGCTTCTTCCTATCAGCGGCGTTTCAACTTTCGTTTTGCCAATCACTGAAGTAATGCTCGAAATAACACCTGCTATATCCGATAAATCAGCCGGAACGATCATGGTGTTATTGGTTTTGGCAAGCTTACCAAACTCGGTAAGGTATTGCTCTGCTATGCGAAGGTTCACGGCGTTCATACCGCCTTCTTCGTTTATTGAGTTAGCTATTTCCCTAATGCCCTTTGCCGTAGCAAAAGCAACCAGTTCAATTTCGGCAGCAGTACCAGATGCCTCGTTTATACGCCTTTGTTTTTCACCTTCCGATTTTGCTATTGCTTCCTGCTTATCACCTTCGGCGCGGTTTATTTTTGCCTGCTTATCTCCTTCCGATTCGGCAATTAATGCCCTCTTTTCACGCTCGGCACGCATTTGCTTTTCCATGGCATCTTTAATGCTTTGGGGCGGCGAAATGTTCTTTACCTCGTAACGTGAAACCTTTATACCCCATGGACCACTGGCCTTATCAACAGCCTCAACAATACTTCCGTTAACGGTTTCCCGTTCTTCAAAAGTTTTGTCAAGTTCCATTTTTCCAATTACACTACGCATGGTTGTTTGCGATATCTGGATAACGGCAAACCGGTAATTATCAATTCCGTAACTGGCTTTTTGCGGGTCAATTACCTGCAGGTACAATATACCATCTACTTCAACGGCAATGTTATCCTTGGTAATACATATTTGCGATGCCACATCAAGGGCTTGCTCTTTCAGGTTTTGCCGGTAGGCAATCTTATCAATAAAAGGAATAAGAATGTGAAAGCCCGCATCAAGCGTACGGCTATACTTGCCCAGGCGTTCAACAATATAAACCGAACGTTGTGGCACCACTTTAAACGTTGATAAAAAGGCAATCAATAAAAAGATGATGAGAACTAAAAGAATAATAGTTGAAGCGGTCATATGATGGTTTTGGTTGATTGAACAATTAATAAAATGCTTTCATTTCCGGTAATGGTAACTTTCTCGCCTTTTTCAATAACGTTGGCCGAACGGGCGTCCCACGATGTACCCTTAAAATCTACTTTTCCGTCGATACCCGGGCCAATAAAAGTTTCGGCAATCCCAGTTTTGCCTAAGAACTCATCCTCAATTTCGCTTGAGCTTTTGCGTGACCACATAATGTTTTTCAAGCTTTT
>JBBSJX010000442.1:0-3522 GCA_038256825.1 Chitinophagales bacterium | reverse complement strand
GAGTAACGAAGGCCCGACCCCGCCGCGGGGGCACGCCAAGGCAAGTCACAGGTCGCAGGTCGCACGTCGCAGGCTTGATCGTCAAGATATGCAGAGCTGCTTTCAAAAGCGACAACCTGAAACCTGAGACTTGAAACCTGAAACCTAAACCTAAACCACGTCGCAGATCTCGACACCCTGCTTAAGTGATGCAATTTTATCGGTACGCTTCGGAATAAATTCCTGGGCGACGTGGCCTTTGAAGCCAGTTTCGATAATGGCTTTCATGATTGCAGGATAATTTAATTCCTGTGTTTCATCAATTTCAGCACGGCCAGGTACACCACCTGTATGGTAGTGAGATATGTAGGGATGGTATTCGCGAATGGTGGCAATTACGTCGCCTTCCATTATTTGCATGTGATAAATATCGTACAACAACTTAAACCGGTCGGAGCCAATTGCTTTGGCTAATTCTGCCCCCCATTTGGTATGGTCGGCCTGGTAATCCTTATGATTTACCTTGCTGTTCAGCAATTCCATTGATAAAGTAACCTTGTATTTTTCTGCCGTCTTCATTAAGCGTTGCAGACCAGTAACACAATTTTTCAATCCTTCCTCATCACTAAGACCATTGCGGTTTCCCGAAAAGCAAATTAACTGGCTTAAACCGGCATTAGCTGCTTTAGGTATTACATCTTCGTAACTGGCCACCAGCTCATCATGGTATTTGGGGTCATTAAAACCCTGTGTAATTCCTTTACCGGCACCCCATGGCATGGCACAGGTAAGACCATATTTTTGAATCATGGGCCATTCTTCGGGGCCCTGCAATTCAATTGAATGGATCCCCATTTCTTTGGCAGCCTTACACAAATCTTCAAGCGAAATTTTTGGGTAGCACCATTTACAAACGGAATGATTAATGTTTCCTTTTAAATTTACATCTGCCATTTCTTCTTTAATAATAGCGGCCTGGGCGCCTTTTGGCAAAGCCATTGCCGTTGAAAAAAAAGCCGCACTGCCAGCAAGGTTTTTTAAAATGGTTCTTCGTGAAGTTTTGTTGCTCATTGTTTGAGTTTTAATAAGCGTCCGGTAAATTCATTATTTAAAACAGGGTGAAGTTTACAGGGTGTTTAGGATGAATAAAATAAATTCAGATACAATGCGCTGTTTGCATTGGTTGCAGAAAGGTAATTTAATCTGTTGAATATTATTAAATTTAAAACCTTTAAAAATGCAATGCTGTTTTTTATGGGTAATTTTTACACTTAAATTAAGAATAGAGTATGCTTCTGTTGGTTGCCATGAAAAGATGCCGTACAAGGGAGTG
Source organism: Chitinophagales bacterium (assembly GCA_038256825.1). Classification (GTDB taxonomy): domain Bacteria; phylum Bacteroidota; class Bacteroidia; order Chitinophagales; family Chitinophagaceae; genus Segetibacter. Next base: position 2,210 of record JBBSJX010000442.1, on the reverse strand, counting down.
ACACAACCGGTGATGCACAAAGATGAAAATGCCTGCCACCAAAAAGAAATCTACCTTAGTTATCAAGGTATTATTGAAAAGCATCAGAAAAATTAATTTCAATTTTGATCTGGTAGAAAATTGTGGTCTATATTTAAAGCGTCATTTTTACACCAATAGAAACCTGCTATATGCTATTCCCTAAAAAAGTGCTTGTTTTAACCGCTGTTCTTTTAAGTATTGTTACCATATTTTATGCTTGTAAGAGTATGAAAACGCAATCAACTGATAGTGCGGTTGCTCCAGGAGATAAACCTAAAATATTGGTTTTTTCAAAAACGGCTGGCTTTTACCATTCATCAATTCCAAAAGGAATTGCCGCTATTCAAAAGCTGGGTGAAGAAAATAATTTTATTGTTGACACCACTAAAAATGCAGCTTATTTTAATGATGAAACTTTAAAAAATTATAGTGCTGTTATTTTTTTAAGCACTACCATGAATGTTTTAAACGCCGATCAGCAGGTTGCTTTTGAACGTTATATACAGGCCGGTGGAGGTTTTGTAGGAGTACATGCCGCTGCTGATACTGAGTATGACTGGCCCTGGTATAACAAATTGGTTGGCGCCTGGTTTTTAAGTCATCCAAGGCAACAAAAGGCTATGATAAACGTGGTTGACAGTACGAATGCTGCAACATCTTTTTTGCCTCGCCGCTGGGAGCGTTTCGACGAATGGTATAATTATAAAAACATCAATCCCGATATTAAAGTACTGGCCTACCTCGATGAAACTTCGTACGATGGAGGGGTTAACGGTGACAATCATCCTATAGCATGGTATCATGATTTTGATGGTGGAAGGGCCTTTTATACAGGTTTTGGCCATACGGATGAAAGTTATGTGGAGCCTTTATTTCTACAACATTTATTGGGCGGAATCAAATATGCTATTGGTTCAAATAAACTGGATTATGCAAAATCAGTTGCCGTTAAATCACCCGAAGACAACCGGTTTACCAAAACCGTTTTATCGGATGATTTAAATGAGCCTATGGAATTAACCGTAGCACCTGATGGCCGGATATTTTTTACTGAGCGTGCCGGTAAATTTTATGTGTATGATCCAAAATTGAAACAAACAAAATTATTACACAACTTCCCCGCTAAAGCAGTGGATAAATATTTAAACGGACTTATTGGTATAACCCTGGACCCGGACTTTATCCAGAATAATTTTATTTATTTTTTTTACTCCTCCAATACAGGTGAGCAGTACCACCAGAATATTTCGCGGTTTAAAATTACCAGCGATGGCAACCTGGATACATTATCTGAAAAAATCATCATTAAAGTACCTATTGACCTTGAAGTGAGTGCTCATACGGGCGGATCGCTTGCCTGGGATAAAAACAAAAACCTGTTTATTTCTACGGGTGACAATACTGTTCCATTTGAGTCGGATGGATATGCACCGCTGGATGAAAGAGCGGGAAGGAAAACATTTGATGCCCAACGTTCGGCAGGTAACCCTAACGATTTAAGGGGTAAAATTTTACGTATCCACCCCGAGGCCGATGGCTCGTACACCATTCCGGAAGGAAATTTATTTGCAAAAGGCACTGCCGGAACCCGCCCCGAGATTTATGTAATGGGTTGTCGCAATCCTTATCGGATATCAGTTGATCAACGCACTTCCTATGTTTATTGGGGCGAGGTTGGACCCGACGCCGGCAGAGATAGCCGCCACGGTCCACGAGGTTATGATGAATTTAACCAGGCTAAGAAAGCCGGAAATTTTGGCTGGCCATATTTTGTAGGAAACAGCATTGCCTACCACGATTCCGATTTTGCTGCTAAAACAGTGGGTGCCCTGTTTAATGTTGCAGCTCCTGTAAACAATTCGCCCAATAATACCGGAATGAAAACATTGCCGCCAACAACCAATCCCATGATCTGGTATCCATATAACCGGTCCGATGAATTTCCTGACCTTGGTGATGGAGGCCGTTGTGCAATGGGTGGACCGATTTATAATTACAGCAATACTTTACAATCGCAAACCAAATTGCCCGCTTATTACGATAATGCATACTTTATTTACGACTGGATGCGTAACTGGGTATTTGCCATACATATGGATGAAAACAGCAACTACAAACGCATGGAGCGGTTTATGGAAACCAATGGAGATTTTCGCCGCCCGGTTGATATGGAATTTGGCCCGGATGGT
>JBBSJX010000441.1:0-3536 GCA_038256825.1 Chitinophagales bacterium | reverse complement strand
GCAGGTAAAAGCACCTTATTAAAATTACTCAGCCGCATTACGGAGCCCACTGAAGGACGAATAGAAATTCATGGTAAGGTGGCCAGTTTGCTGGAAGTAGGTACAGGCTTTAATCCCGACCTTACCGGCAGCGAAAATATTTACCTGAATGGAACCATATTGGGACTTACCCGCAAAGAGATTGATGCCCGTTACGATGATATTATTGAATTTTCAGGGATAGAAAAATTTATTGAAACACCTGTAAAGCGTTATTCAAGTGGTATGAAAGTACGGCTTGCTTTTGCCGTTGCGGCACACCTGGATCCTGAAATTTTAATTATTGATGAGGTGCTTGCGGTGGGTGATGCCGAGTTTCAAAAAAAATGTTTAGGAAAAATGCAGGAAGTGGCCGGCAAAACCGGACGCACCGTTTTGTTTGTATCGCACGATATGGCAGCAGTAAAAAACTTATGTACGAGGGCTATATTGTTGCAACGTGGCGAAATAACATTTGAAGGGCATCCGCACGATGTAGTGGATTATTACCTGAAGAATGCCGCCATGTCCACAAACAGTTCCAGCGATTTGTCGATAGCCAACCGTAAAGGGAACGGAAAGTTTTTTGTTACCAATTTCGAATTTTTAAATAGCAAGCTTGAACCCATAACCATACTGGAAACCGGAATGGATGCCCACATACGGGTTGCATACAAAACGTTGGAAAACCATCCCAACCCGGTTGTAAATATATTAATTAGCAATAGTTACCAGCAAGTAATAGGAAACCTGCTTACCCGTATTGCCCACAATGGAGTAATGAAATTGAAAGGTGAAGGAAGCATACTTTGTCAACTACCAAAATTGCCTTTTTTACCAGGCAGGTATTCCATTGACATTATTTTGAAATACGATTATGATGTTACCGACCACATTGAAGGCATAGCTGTAATGGAAGTGGAAAAAGGTGATTATTATGGCACCGGTAAAGTACTGGATTCAATGAAAGATGGTTTGTTGGTAGATCATAAATGGTTGGTTAATTAAAGTATTATTTATTCCTGATCACAGATAACCTATCCAAAAACATTCTATGGAAACCTTTGCAAAAATTGCGAATCTCTCAGACTGGGATAAATTATTAAACTTTTATAAGAAGATTTATAAGCCCGGGCATCCCTTACAAAACCTGGAGTTCTGGAAATGGCAATACGGAAATCCAGATTATGGTAATGCCTACATAGTAGCAGATGATGAAAAAGTTTACGGGCATGTAGGTGCCAGTTTTGTTGATGGTTATGCATGGATGATTAATGTGTACATGAATGAAACATTAAGAGGACAGGGTTGGGTTGGAAAACTATATAATATGGCCCGGCAAGCTGGTTATCCTTTAGCAGCTACCAGTGCTAATGTTGCAGGATTGGGTTTGTACAGAAAGATGAACTGGATACGCTATACCAACCTGGAAAGATGGATTATCATTCATCCTGATTATATAAATAAGCCAACCAACGAAATTCTTAAACCGGTTTCGCTTATTGATTTGAAACAAGCAGATAATCATTATTACTGGCAACAACCCGGGATTAAGGGAGTTGTTTTAGATGATGGCACCACAGCAAATGCACAGGAAAATGTAGGAGGTTTACGGCTGGTAAATGCCGTAAATTTAAAACAAGCCGTAGAACAGGCCTGGGCTTTAGGTTTTACCTGGTGCGATTACGTATCGTCGTGGAATGACCCTATACATGATGTATTGCCCAAACAGGGTTGGATGCACCAGGCTAACACAACTTTTCCATGGTACTTGTCGCCAATAGATGAAAGTAAAAAATTTGCAGTTTCATTTTTATCAGAAGAATGTATTGATAAACGATTTATTGTTAAACGCTATCACAGCGATCATGGTAGGGTAGGTTCGTTATAGTAAAAATGAATGAAGGAATAGTGCAGTATCAGTCAAATAGAGATCGGCGAGGATTAGTAAGATTGGGTCTGAAATGATAAATAGTAGTGCAAATGATGAACGGACTGCGACGCAACGATGTAACATGGATGTACGCCAGCCCGGAACAAAAAAATTGAACACAACGCAATGGAGCAAAGAAGATTACTGGTAACTATAAGTTTTAGTTTTTCGATACGGTATTTATACAGAAGCGGGTTATTGCAAAAGCTACAGGAATTTTGTACTCCTGTTATAGCAATAACATGGAACCAGGCCGACCTGATTGAAGAATTGAAAAAGGATGGTTTTGAAGTGCACCTGGTGCCGGAGTCGCGGTGGGATAATGACTATGAAAGTTTGAGGGCACAGATAGATTCCTGGTTTTATAATTTTCAATCCAGTTCGCCTTCCAGGGCAATTCAGAACCGTTACCTGCGGCAATTTTTACCCTTTAAAACAAGGATGCGAAAACTGGCCCGCGAAAAATACCACCGCTTTTTATTATCGCTGCCGGGCAAAGGCACCAACCTTTTTGCACAGGAAAAACAGTTATACAAAACCAGTACAAACTATAACCAAATGGTTGACCTGGTTAAGCAATTAAACATTGACGCTGTTTTAACCGTTACCCCTTTTCACCGGCAGGAAGATATTTTATTACGCGCCTGTAGCGATGCTGGCAAAAAGATGATTACTTCCATTTTATCGTTTGATAATGTTACTAAACGTGGATGGCTACCTGTGGACTATGAGGTATACATGGTTTGGAATAAACACAATGAAACTGATTTAAAGAATATTTATCCTTCGGCAACTAAAAAAGCCAGGGTTATGATAACTGGTGCAGCCCAGTTTGATTTTTATTATGACCCATCGTTTTTGCAGAACAAAAAGGAATGGGAACAACAGGTTGGATTAGAAGGAAACGACCGGAAGATTATTTTGTACGCTGGGGGTCCACAGCAGTTGCTTCCGCAGGAGCCTATGTTTTTAAAAGACCTTGATGAAGCCATAACCAAAGGAGTTATTCCAGGCAAACCAATTATTTTATTTCGCTGCCACCCTATGGATAATATTGAGCGATGGAAAAAAGCCATAGGTCCTTCTGAAAATATTATTTACGAAACCTCGTGGTCGGGTACTGATAAATTGCAAAATGCAAACCTTACCAGGGCGGATATTGTAAAGCTTTGCTCCAACCTTGCGTATACAGATATTCATGTAAACGTCTGTTCGACCATGACGGTTGATGGCAGCGCATTTAATAAACCGCAGGTTGGCCCCGCATACGACAACGATAATCCTGGTATTGGCAAATTGTTGCGCACCATGTACCAACAGGATCACTTTGTGCCTATTGTTAAAACAGGTGGTTTAAAAATGGCAGGTTCAAAACAGGAACTGGTACGTTTGGTGAATGATGCATTGGTAAATCCCGGCAAGTATGTTGTAAAGTGTAATGATATTTTGAAAGAAATTATTACTTATACAGATGGACAATGTACCGATAGGGTAGCAGGGATTATGAAAAAAGAGTTGGAAGTATTATGAAGATACTTCACATAGTTCAAAATTATTTTCCTTCAAAAGGCGGAACGCAAATTTT